>JAVHWE010000232.1:0-3133 GCA_032160285.1 Micromonosporaceae bacterium
GGCCGCCTGGGAGGATTGCGGGCGATGAGCCTGCACGAGGTCTACCTGCTTCTCCTCGCGGCTGCGGTGATCATGCTGGTCAGCGTCACCGCCGCGCGTCTCGCCGACCGTGCCGGTCTGCCGGTGCTGCTGGCGTTCCTCGGCGTCGGTGCGCTGCTCGGTGAGGACGGGCTCGGCCTGCGGTTCAACGACGCGGCCCTGGCGCAGGCGCTGGGCACGGCCGCGCTCGCCGTCATCCTGGTCGAAGGCGGACTGTCGACGCGGCTGTCGGTGATCCGCCCGATACTCCTACCGGCCGCGGTGCTCGCCACGGTCGGCGTGCTGATCAGCGTCGCGGTCGTCGCCGCCGCGGCCCACATTCTGCTCCGCGTACCGTGGCAGCTCGCCCTTCTGCTCGGTGCCATCGTGTCGTCCACCGATGCCGCCGCGGTGTTCTCGGTTCTGCGGGCGCTGCCGTTACCGCGCCGGCTGACCGGCCTGCTCGAGGCCGAGTCGGGCTTCAACGACGCACCGACGGTGATTCTGGTGGTGACCCTGAGCGCGACCACCCTGAGCAACCACACACTGCTCCCGCTGCTCGGCCGACTCGGCTACGAACTGGCCGCGGGCGCCGTCATCGGCCTGCTGGTCGGCAAGGCCGGGGTGCGCCTGCTGCGGCGGCTGTCGCTGCCGTCGTCCGGCCTGCACGCGATCGCGATCATGAGCTGCGGCGTCGCCGGCTTCGCCGCGGCCGGTGCGGTGCACGCCAGCGGTTTCCTGGCGGCGTACCTGTCCGCGCTGGTGCTCGGCAGCGCCGGGCTGCCGCACCGGCGGGCCAGCAGATCGGTCGCGGAAGGACTCGGCTGGATCGCCCAGATCGGCCTGTTCGTCATGCTCGGGCTGCTCGCCACGCCGCACGAACTGCCGGCCAGCATCCTGCCGGCGCTGGGGATCGGCCTCGTTCTGCTGCTGGTCGCCCGGCCGCTGTCGGTACTGGTGAGCCTCACGCCCTTCGGGATAGCGCTCCGCGAGCAGGCGCTGCTGGCCTGGGCCGGCCTGCGCGGCGCGGTACCCATCGTGCTCGCCACGATCCCCGTCGTGGCCGGGGTGCAGGACAGCCGCAAGCTCCTCAACCTCGTGTTCGTCCTGGTCGTGGTGTTCACCGGGCTGCAGGCGCCGGCGCTGCCGTGGCTGGCCCGCAGGCTGCGCCTGATCACCGCGCACGCCGGCCGGGAGCTCCAGGTCGAGGTCGCGCCGCTGGACACCATGGCCGCCGATCTCCTGGAACTCGCTGTCGAACCCGGTTCGCGCCTGCACGGCGTGGAGATCTTCGAGCTGCGCCTGCCCGCACCCAGCGCCGTCACCCTGGTGATCCGGGACGGGCAGGCCTTCGTACCGAGCCTGACCACCCGGCTCTTGACCGGCGACCAGCTGCTCGTGGTCGCCAGCACCGCCAGCCGGGATGCGACCGAGCGCCGACTCCGCGCGGTGGCGCGGGCCGGCCGCCTGGCCGCCTGGCTCGGCGAAACCGGCAACGCCGACGCCCCCGCGAGACTGGATCGCTCCCGGAACATCGGCAAACGCGGCACAGCGGATCCGCCGAACCCGCCTCGCGCCCGACGCGGCTGACTCAACGCCGCAGCGCCACCCACGACGCGACGACGATCAGCGGCCAGACCGCCTCCGCGCCGGCGGCGACCCGCTCGGCCAACCCGATCCGGTCCCCGCCGCCGTACAGCTCTATTCCGAACGTGCAGACAAGCGCCGACAAGATGACGCCGGCACCGACGGCGACCGCCGGACGGAGCCCCCACGGCACGCACGGCCCGGACGGCCCGGAAAGCTCGGACGGGACCCACGGCATGGACGGGACCCACGGCATGGACGCGTCGGACGGGCGCGCAGCGGGCGCCGACCCCGCCCGCCAACGCACCGCGAGCACCGGCCACACCGCCAACGCCACGAACGATACGGTGGCGGCAAGCGTGTGGGCCGGTGAGGTGCCCTGCCGGGGTAGTGGGAATGCCGCGACCAGCAGCGTCGCCGCTCCGGCCGCGGCGTACAGGACACGGCCGGCGCGGGCGGCCGGACGCAGGCCGAGCGCGGTGACGATATGGCAGCTCCCGACACCGACCAACGCGGACGTCATCAGCCACCGGTCGGTGGCACCCCGGCCGGCCAGCGCGCTGATCGTGTCCGCCACCGGGTTGAAGCCGGCCGGCTGGCGCGTCGCCGCGACGGTCCAGCCGCCGATGAGCAGGACGGGCGCGGCGGCCGCAGATACACCCACGAACCGGGCAAGTGCCATGCCGCGGACCCTAGACGAAAATCCGACGTCGGGTCAGCGGTCATCGGCGATCAAGGACCTGGACGCGCGGCGTACATGCCCCTCTTACCAGCCCGAACCGGTGGTGACCGACTGCCAGCTGCTGCTGGACCAGCCCTGCCCGGACCAACTGTTCCCCGACCAGTACCGGCCCGACCAGGCGCGCCCGGCCCACGCGGTGGCGCCGGTCGTCGTCTCCCAGCCCGACCCGGTGAGCGCGTGACCCATCCAGGACCCGCCCACCCACGCGGTCTTCGCCGCGCTGGCGGCCGCCCAGGTCGACGTGCTGAAGGGCCCGAACAGGTCGGACTCGCCGGTCAACTGGGTGGTGCCGTCGGAGATGTGTACCGTTCCGCGGGCCGCCTCGAGCGTTCCCTTGCCGGAGCCCTTCGGGAAGGTCTGGACGGCCGAGCTCGACCGGGAATAGTCGGCGGGGGTCGCCTGCCCCGAGTAGAAGTAGTACGACCGCCAGATGTCGAGGAGCTCGATGGCGCCGCTGGGGTTCGACGATGACCTGGTGTAGTCCCCGGTACCGTCGCAGTGCACCGCGGCGTAGACGAGCAGCTTCTTCATCTGGTCGGGCGTCATGCTCGGGAACAACTCAAGGAGATCGGCCGCGACCGCTCCGGTGACGGCGGCAGCCTGCGAGCTGCCACTGCCGAGGAAGTACGAGGTGCCCACCCGGGCGCCCGGGTAGTTGACGTCGATGTACGAGCCGGGAACGCGCAGGGAGATCAGGGACCGACCGGGCGCCACAAAGTCGATCTTGCGGGTGCTGTCCCCGACGCTGGTGAATCCCGCGACATGATCATCCGACCAGCTGGTGGT
>JAVHWE010000257.1:0-21652 GCA_032160285.1 Micromonosporaceae bacterium
AGGACCTCGGTGGAGTACACGGCGCCGGTCGGGTTGTTGGGGTTGATGATGACCAGGGCGCGGGTCCGGTCGGTGATGCGGGCCGCGATGTCGTCGGGGTCGGGCATCCAGGCGGCCGACTCGTCACACAGGTAGTGCACCGCCTGACCGCCGGACAGGCACACCGCGGCCGTCCACAGTGGGTAGTCGGGGGCGGGGATCAGCACCTCATCACCGTCGTCCAGCAACGCCTGCATGGCCATCACGATCAGCTCGGACACCCCGTTGCCGAGGTAGACGTCCTCGATGTCGACGCCGGCGAGGCCCTTCTGCTGGTAGTACTGCACCACCGCGCGGCGTGCCGACAGCAGCCCCTTGGAGTCGCCGTACCCGTGGGCGGCATGCAGGTTGAGGATGACGTCCTGGAGGATCTCCTCGGGCGCCTCGAAGCCGAACGGCGCCGGGTTGCCGATGTTCAGCTTGAGAATGTGGTGGCCCTCGGCCTCCATCTTCTTGGCCTGGCGCAGCACCGGGCCCCGGATCTCGTAGCAGACGTTGGCGAGCTTCGCGGACTGGTTCACCTGCATTCCGCAACCTTAGATTCGTTGCGCCGGCGGGCGAACGCATTTCCCACCGGGTCGGTCCTTCTGTTACCCGCGACACACCGATGGCCGCTCGGTATTGATCCTGACCGCGCCCGCGCGGCACCGCGATCGGGCGTGCTCACACGCGTGCCCGCCGGTGTGGCGGGTGAAACGGGCGTCACATCGTCTCATGCCGTCCTAGGATGCTAGGTTTAAGCTTCACCCCAGAATCACGGCGAGACGAGGTGGGCAGTGAGCGTCAACCCGGGTGCGGCCGAGGTGCCCCACCGCCAGATCGCGACCCAGCTGCGGGCCCGGATCCACCGGGGCGAGTGGGCGCCGGGCGAGCGCCTGCCCTCAATCCCGGCGCTCGCGGCCATGTACGGCGTGGCCAAGCAGACCGTCCAACGCACCATCGACCAGCTTCGGGTGGAGGGGCTGCTGATCACCAAACCCGGCTCGGGCACGTACGTGCGCGGCACCAAACGGCGACTCAACCGGCTGTCCCGCGGGCGCTACGGCAGCCAGCGCGGCTACCACGCCGACCTCGCGGCCCGGTACCGCCAGCGGTTGGTGTTCGTCGGCCCGGCCCCGGCGCCGGCCGAGGTGGCCGCGGCGTTCGGCCTGTCCCCCGGCACCGAGCTGCTGGCCCGCCGCCATCTGGTCCATACCGGCGAGGCACCGGTCGAGGTGGGCGCGTCCTGGCTGCGCCCCGTCGACGCCGCCGGTACCTCCCTGGCCCGGCACGAGACCTTCGACCGGCCGCTCTACCAGGAGATCGAGGACGTCACCGGCCGGCGGTACGCGACCGCCACCGACCAGCTCAGCGCCCGCCAGCCGACCCGCGAGGAGGCCGAGCTGCTCCAGATCCGCCCCGACACGCCGGTCCTGGTCCTGCTCCACGTGGCCTACGACGCCGATCACCGCCCGATCGAGGTGGCCCAGGCGGCCTGGCCCGGTCCGGTCACCACCCTCACCGAGGAGTACCCGGTTCCCGCATCCCGCCCCAGCTTGTCCGATACCGAACCCGGGCTCGCCCTCGGCTGACAGCCGGCCGGATCGCTAGATGGACACGCCGAGCAGGGCGTCGACGGTCGCGCGGACCAGCGCGGGTGAGCCGGGGTCGTCACCGTCGCCGGCGAGGGTGGCGTCGGCCCACGAGTCGACCACCGCCAACGCCCCCGGGGTGTCCAGGTCGTCGGCCATCCGCTCGCGGACGGCGGCGAGCACCGCGGCACCGGACGGCGCGACCGTGGCCAGGCCCGCCTCCCGCCACCGGGCCAGCCGCTGCTGGCCGGACTTGAGCACGTCATCGGTCCACTGCCGGTCGGTACGGTAGTGGTCGGCCAGCAGGCCGAGGCGTACCGCGGTCATGTCGACGCGGTCGGCCCGCAGCCGCGACACGAACACCAGGTTGCCGCGGCTCTTGGACATCTTCTCGCCGTCGAGGCCGATCATGCCCGCGTGCACGTAGTGCCGGGCGAACGGCGTCGACCCGGTCAGCACCTCGGCGTGCGCGGCGGAGCATTCGTGGTGCGGGAACAGCAGGTCGTTGCCGCCGCCCTGGACGTCGAGCGGGTCACCGAGCAGATCCAGCGCGATCGCCGCGCACTCGATGTGCCAGCCGGGGCGGCCCGGTCCGAGCACCCCGCCCGGCCAGGACGGTTCGCCATCGCGGCTGCCGCGCCACAGCAGCGGGTCGAGCGGGTCGCGCTTGCCCGGCCGGCGGGGGTCGCCGCCCCGCTCGGCGGCCAGGCGCAGCATTTCCGGGCGGGACAGGTTCGACTCGTACCCGAACCGGGGCGCCGTGGTGATGTCGAAGTACACGTCCGCGGTGCCGTCGTCGAGGCGGTACGCGGCGCCGAGGTCGAGCAGGTCGCCGACCCGGGCGGCGATGGTCGGGATGGACTCGACCGCGCCGACGTACCGCTGGGGCGGCAGGATCCGCAGCGCCTCCATGTCCTCACGGAACAGCGCGGTCTCCCGCATGCCGAGGACGATCCAGTCCTCGCGGTCGCGGCTGGCCCGTTCCAGCAGCGGATCGTCGATGTCCGTGACGTTCTGCACGTACCGGACGTCCACGCCGCTGTCGCGCCAGGCGCGGTACGCCAGATCAAAGGTGACCATCGTGGCGGCGTGACCGAGATGGGTCGCGTCGTAGGGGGTGATCCCGCACACGTACATGGTGGCCGGCCTGCCTTCGGCCGCCGCGACGGTCGGCGAGACCTCGCGGCGGGCCGAATCGAACAGGGCGAGCGTGCCACCGGTACCGGGCAACGACGGGACCTGGGGTGCCGACCATGACTCCATGGCGGTCAAGGGTAGTGCCGTCCACCGGTGGAGGCACTGGCGGCTGGATCACACCTCATATCGGCGGCCACGGGATCGACGGCCACTCGTCACCCGGCTTGGGAAAGCGGCGGGTCGCCAGCAGCCGCTCGACCCGCATTCCCAGGCTACCGATCTCCATCTCGGTCAGGTGCGCACCGAGGGTGGCGCCGAGCGGGCCGCGCAGCCCCGCCCGCAACCGCTCCAGCAGGGCGACCGCGTCGGCCGGCAACGGCTCGCCGGCCCAGCCCCACAGCACGGTACGCAGCTTGTCCTCGGTGTGGAAACAGATCCCGTGGTCGACGCCGTACACCGGGCCGTCGAGCGTGGCGAGGACGTGGCCGCCCTTGCGGTCGGCGTTGTTGGCGACCGCGTCGAAGACGGCCATCCGGGCCAGCCGCGGGTCGTCGGCGTGTACCAGCACGAAGGGTCGACCGCGGTCGTCACGGGCGGACACGACCCGCCGCCAGCCGGCCGGCACCCGGCGGTTCGGTACGAAGCCGAGCAGCGGCTCGTCGATGCGCTCGTCGTCGATCCAGAGCTGGCACATGCCAGGCCCGAGCGGCCCGTCCCGCAGCAGCGTCGGCGGGACCACATCGAACCCGGCGTTTGCGGAGACGAGGTACGCGGCGAACTCGCGGCCGGCCAGGGTGCCGTCGGGGAAGTCCCACAGTGGGCGCTCGCCGCGCACCGGCTTGTACACGCACCGCGCGGTGACCCCGTTGGCGGTGATCACCGCGCGCAGGGTGGTGTTGGACGCCTCGACCAGCCGGCCCTCCAGCTCCAGTTCGCCGTGGCGGAGCAGGTCCAGCGCGTCGACCTCGGCTAGCGGCGGCGGCAGCAGCTCGACCGGTGACGGCGGCTCGACCGATGGCGGCGACACGTCAACCGGGGAACCGGCCGACCGCTGGGCGTCCGGCAGCGGGCAGGCCGGCGGGGATGCCGAGCCGCTGGGGTCCGCCGTCACCGCAAGCTACCGCCGGTAGCCGTTGTGTCGTGGGCACAGGTGCCCCTTGGCGTCGAGTGGTTGCCCGCACAGGGGGCACGGGGGCCGGCCGGACGCGACGACCTTTCGGGCGCGTTCGATGAACGCGCGGGCCGCGTCCGGGGTGAGCCGCACCCGCAGCCGGTCGCGGTCCGCGGTGAGCTCGGCGTCCTCTTCCTCGTCATCGTCGTCGTCGGGGTCGGAATCCTCCTCGTCGGCGTCGCCCTCGCCCGCGGCGATCGCTTCGATGACCACGGTCGTGGTGTCGACGTCGAAGGCCAGACCGAGGGTGCCGACACGGAACTCCTCGTCGAGCGGAATGTCCAGCGGCTCGTTGTCGGCCGGCGTGGGCTCGACGGCCGGCAACTCGACGCCGAACCGCCGGTTCGCCTCGACCAGCAACTCGTCGAGCTTCTCGGCGAGCAGCGCCACCTGCACCTTTTCCAAGGCCACGGTGACCAGGCGACCGCCGCCACGGGCCTGGAGGAAGAACGTGCGCTCCCCCGGCGGACCCACGGTGCCGGCCACGAACCGCTCCGGCGGCTCGAAGGCGTGTACCTGGTGGGTCATACCGAAGACCCTAGCCGGCCGGCCGGCGCGTGTCGCGTTGGTCCACCCCCGGCGGTGGTGTCCCGGCCTGCGATCTCAGCGGCGGCCGTTACCGCCGCCGGTACCGGGGACGCCGCCACCGGCGCCCCCGCCGACCGCGGCGTCCGATGAGGGGGTTGCCCGGCGGCGCCGGCGGCGTCCCGTCGGCACCAGGACGCTCAACGGGTTCCCGGTGTCGTTGAGCCGGACCAGAAATGGGCGCAGCCGGGTGTAGCTGATCACCGTGATCGACGCCGGCTCGACCATGATCCGCTGGAACTGGTCCAGGTGCGTGCCCAGCGCGTCGGCGACGATCGCCTTGATCACGTCGCCGTGGCTGCACGCGAGCCAGATCGCGTCCGCGCCGTGCGCCGCGTCGACCCGCGCGTTCCAGTCGCGCACCGCACCGACGGCCCGGGCCGACATCGCCGCCAGCGGCTCACCGGCCGGGAAGACCGCCGCCGCCGGATGCTGCTGTACCACCGCCCACAACGGATCCTTGGCCAGTTTGCCGAGCACCTTGCCTTCCCAGTCGCCGTACCCGCATTCGGTGAGCCGTTCATCGACGGCCGGCTGCGCCTGCGGCAGGGCCAGCGCGAGCGTGTCGCGGCAGCGGATCAGCGGGCTGGTCACCACCGTGGCCAGCGGTAGCCCGGCCAGCCGCTCGCCGACCGCGCGCGCCTGCGCCCGGCCGGTGTCGTCGAGGCCGACCGGTTGACGACCGGCCAGCGTCCCGTCGGCGTTGGCGGTGGTCCGGCCGTGCCGGAGCAGGATCACGGTAGGCACGAGCCGCAGCCTACGTGCCCGACCCGCACCCGATCCCTCCGGTGGCGCGGGCGGTCAGGTGGCCAGGACCGCGCCGGTGGCGAGCAGGATGATGACCAGTGTGCCGGCGGCCAGCCGGTACCAGACGAACGAGACCAGCGAGTGGCTCGCGACGAAACGCAGCAGCCAGGCGATCGAGGCGTACCCGACGACGAAGCTGACCACGATCCCGATCACGGTCGCCGGCCAGCCGACGGTCGCCGAGATCTGGTCGGCCTGACTGACCGCCTCCAGCCCACCCGCGGCGGTCAGCGCCGGGATACCCAGGAAGAACGACAGCCTCGTGGCGGTCACCCGGTCGATGCCCAGCAGCAGGCCGGCGCTGATCGTGGCGCCCGATCGGGACACTCCCGGAATCAGCGAAAAGCACTGCACGGTACCGATCACGATCGCGTCGGTGAAGGTCAGTTCGGCCTCGCCGCGCCGCTGGGTGGCCCGGTACTCGGCGTACACCATGACCAGGCACCAGGCGATCAGGGCGTTGGCGACCACCCACAGGCTGCCCAGGTCGCTTTCGATGACGCTCTTGAGCGCCAGTCCGACGACCGCCACCGGGATCGAACCGACGATCACGTACAGCGCCATCCGCCAGTCGTCGGTCTGGCGGCCGGCGGCGCTCGTCAGGCCGCGGACGAAGCCCAGCACGAAGCGGACGATGTCGCGCCGGAAGTAGATGATCGCCGCGACGATGGCGCCGACCTGGATGATCGCGGTGTACGCGGTCACGCCGGCCGCGCTGAGATCCATGCCGAGCAGGTTCTCGGTGATCTTCAGGTGACCCGTCGAGGAGACCGGGAGGAACTCGGTGAGGCCCTCGACCACGCCGAGGATGATCGCCTGCCAGATATGCATCGCCGCTACTCCGCCAGCCCGGACTTCTCGTACGCCGCCGAGATCTGTCTCAGCGCGGTGACCCCGTCCTCGGCGTCCCCGACGAACAGCGCGACGGCGAGGGTGGTGACCCCGGACTCGGCGTACGCGCGCATCCGGTCGGCCACCCGGTCGACCGGGCCGAGCAGCGACGTCCGGTCGACGAGCTCCAGCGGTACCGCCGCCGCCGCGTCGCGGTGCCGCTTCGCCAGGTACAGTTCCTGCACCTGGGCGGCGGCAGCGCCGTAACCCATACGGGTGGCGAGCTGGTTGTAGAAGTTCTGCTCCCGGCTGCCCATTCCCCCGACGTACAGCGCCGCGTAGGTGCGGACCAGCTCCGCACAGCTGGCCACGTCGTCGCCGATCACCACCGGTACGGTGGCCACCACGTCAAACCCGTCAAGTCCCGCCGCGCCCGCGCGGGCCGGATCGGCACCGCCGGCGGTGGCGCGGGCCCGGCCGGCCAGCAGGTGCTCGCGGTGCTCGGCCGCGTACTCGGGGGCGAAGAAGATGGCGAGCCAGCCGTCGGCGATCTCGCCGGCCAGTTCGAGGTTGCGCGGCCCGACCGCGGCGAGGTAGATCGGGATGTGGTCGCGGACCGGGTGCAGGGTCAGTCGCAGCGCCTTGCCGGGCCCGTCCGGCAGCGGCAGGGTGTAGTGCTCGCCGTCGTAGGCGACCGGCTTGCGGCTCAGCGCCAGCTTCACGATCTCCACGTACTCGCGGGTGCGGGCCAACGGCTTGGCGAACCGCACCCCGTGCCAGCCCTCCGACACCTGCGGCCCGGACACGCCCAGGCCCAGCCGGAACCGACCGCCGGAGACGCTGTCGAGGGTCGCCGCGGTCATCGCGGTCATCGCGGGGGTCCGGGCCGGGATCTGGAGGATCGCGCTGCCCAGGTCGATCCGCTCGGTCTGGCCGGCGAGCCAGGCCAGGGTGGTCGGCGCGTCCGAGCCGTACGCCTCCGCGACCCACACCGACTGCAACCCCAGCCGGTCCGCCTCCCGGGCGAGCACGAGCTGGTCGGCAGCGCCTGACCAGGCCGTCTGATAGCCGAGGTTCAGTGCCAGACGCATAGATTCTTCCCATCAAAGCCGGCCCGGACAACGTCCACCGCAGCCTGCTGGCGGGCCGGCGCGGTCAGGCCAGGGTATCGGGGCGGCGGAGCGCTCGGCCGCCGGGCCGCGCCGTATCGTTTCGGCCATGCAGCAGCGACCGCTCGGCCGTAGCGGGCTGGCGGTCTCCAGACTGGCCCTCGGCACGATGACGTGGGGCCGCGACACCGACGCCGACGACGCCGCCGCACAGTTGAAGACCTTTTCCGACGCCGGTGGCACGCTGGTGGACACCGCCGACGTGTACGGCGACGGGGACGCCGAGGCGGTGGTCGGCAGTCTGCTCGACGCGCTCGTCCCGCGTACCGAGCTGGTGATCGCATCCAAGGCCGGGCTGCGGCCGGGCCGGCCGCGCCGACGCGACGGTTCCCGGTCCCACCTGCTACGCGCCCTGGACGCCACGCTCGACCGGCTCGGTACCGACTATCTGGACGTGTGGCAGGTGCACGGGTACGACGCCGACACGCCGTTGGAGGAGAGCCTCGCCGCGCTCGACACGGCGGTGGCCACCGGGCGGGTCCGGTACGCCGGGATCTCGAATTTCGCCGGCTGGCAGACCGCGCGCGCCGCGACTTGGCAGCAGGCCTGGCCGGGGCGGACCCCGCTGGTCAGCACCCAGGTGGAGTACTCGCTGCTGGAGCGGAACGTCGAGCGCGAGGTGCTGCCGGCCTGCGCGGCGCTCGGAATCGGGGTGCTGGCGTGGTCGCCGCTCGGCCGGGGGGTCCTCACCGGAAAGTACCGCGGCGGCATCCCGGACGACTCGCGGGCCGCCTCGCCGCATTTCGAGCGTTTTGTCGCGCCGTACCTGGACGCGCGGTCCGCCGGTATCGTCGAAGCCGTGGCGACCGCCGCGGCCGGGCTGGGCGTCTCACCGCTGGAGGTCGCCCTGGCCTGGGTCCGGGACCGGCCCGGCGTCGTCGCCCCGATCCTTGGCGCCCGCACGGTCGGTCAACTGGTGGGGGCCCTGCAGGCCGACACCGTCGAACTGCCGCCGGAGATCCGTTTCGCGCTCGATGACGTCTCCGCGGTGGGCTGTGGTTACCCGGAGCGGCAAACCTGAGCCACTCCCCTGGTCAAGTGCGGTACCGGCGGGCAATATCGGAACCCATGGACTACGAGTACGCGCCCCTGCGGTTGCCGTCGAATGTCGACCGGATGACCGCCATGGCGCAGCTGACGATCCAGGCCGAGTACGGCGGCTGGGAGCTGGCGCGCGTGCGGCTCTACCGCGACGGCACCCGCCAGGTGGTACTGCGCCGAAAGGTCGGCACCGCGTTACAACCGGGCCTGTCCACCTGACCGTCCCGCGGGTCGAGCAGGTCAGTGACCGTGGGCCGCCCGGCCCGCCTCGTCGCCGGCGGGCCCACCCGTCTCGTCGTCGAACTCCACGAAGGCGTGCTCGTCGAGCCGGTCGACCAGCCGGTCATCGGCGTCGAGCTGGAACGGGCCGGCGCCGTCGGCATCCGAGAACGCCTCCGGGTCCAGGCCCTCGCTGACCTCGGCGACCACCACGACGCCGTTGAGCGACTCCAGTTCCGCGACGTCGAGTGCGCCCAGCGACCCGTCGCCGGCCTGCATCAGCTCCAGCAGGGCCGCCCCGACCGATTCGACCGGCTCGGTCGGTTCGTCGTCGGCGCGCGGCGCGGCCAGCCGGGCCGCCTCGGCGAGCCGCAGCAGGGCGCTCACGCTGGGTACCCGGTAGTCGCGGCGCTGGCGTACCGACACCACCCGCGGGTGCGGGTCGACGCCGTGGCCGTCGGTGCCGATGCCGAACTGCCGGTCGGCCTCCTCCGGATCGATCGCGTCGACATCCCACGGCGTCACCTCACCGAACGCGTCGAGCAGTAGCTCGTCGTAGTCGAACGAGGCGTTGTTCAGCTCGACGTAGGCGCGCCAGACCTGGTCGTCGTCGGCCCGCCCGCCGGCGGACTTGACCGCGGCGAGGTGCTCCTGGGCGGCGGAGATCACCCGCGCCAGCGCGGTGTCCAGCTCCGGATGCTGGTCACTCATGATTGGTTCCCCTTCACAGGCACACCCTCACGGGCCGGAGGCTTGACGGTTGCGAGGCTTCAACGTGTCACGGGCGTCAGGGTCACGGCCCGACCGCTGCCGGACGGTCGCCCGGGTCAGCTCGCCGCGAGGAACCGGTCGAGCACCCGCACGCCGAACTGTAGTCCCTCGACGGGTACCCGCTCGTCAATGCCGTGGAACAACGCGCTGAAGTTGAGATCCGGCGGCAGCCGCAGCGGTGAGAACCCGAAGCAGCGGATGCCGAGCTTCGCGAAGGCCTTGGCGTCGGTACCGCCCGACAGCATGTAGGGCACCGCACGGGCACCCGGATCCTCGGCGCGCAGCGCGGCGGCCATCGCCTCCACCAGCGCCCCGTCGAACGTCGTTTCCAGCGGCGGCTGGCGCTCGATGTATTCGATCTCGATGTCGGGGCCGATCACGGCCCGCAGCTGCGCCTCGAAGACCGCCGACTGGCCGGGCAGCGTCCGGCAGTCCACGGTGGCGACCGCGCGCGACGGGATCACGTTCTCCTTATACCCGGCGTCGAGCCTGGTCGGGTTGGCGGTGTTGCGGACGGTGGCGCCGATGATCGCGGCGATCGGACCGAGTTTCGCGATCGCCAGCTCGGGGTCGTCTGGGTCCAGTTCGATGTGCAGCGCGTCGGCGATCTCGGTCAGGAACGCCCGTACCGTGTCGGTCATGACCAGCGGGAACCGGTGGCGGCCCAGCCGCGCCACGGCCTCGCTCAACGCGGTGATCGCGTTGTCGTCGTTGATCATCGAGCCGTGGCCGGGGCGGCCGCGGGCGGTCAACCGCAGCCACTCGATACCCTTCTGCGCGGTCTCCACCGGGTAGAGACGCAGGTTGGGGTCGACGGTGTAGGAGAAGCCGCCCACCTCGCCGATCGCCTCGCTACAGCCGTCGAACAGCTCGGCGTGGTTGTCGACCAGGAAGTGCGCGCCGTAGCGGCCGCCGGCCTCCTCGTCGGCGAGGAACGCCAGCACCAGGTCGCGCGGCGGCACCCGGCCGGCGCGACGCCACTGGCGCACCACGGTCAGCACCATCGCGTCGAAGTCCTTCATGTCGACCGCGCCGCGACCCCAGAGGTACCCGTCGGAGATCTCGCCGGCGAACGGGTGCACCGACCACTCCGCCGGATCCGCCGGTACCACGTCGAGGTGGCCGTGGACGAGTAGCGCCTCGCGATCGGAGTCGGCGCCCGGGTAGCGGGCCACCACGCTGGTCCGCCCGGGAGCGGACTCGCGGATCTCCGGGGTGAGGCCGACCTCGGCCAGCTTGGCCGCCACATACTCGGCGGCGACCCGCTCCCCGGCGCTGGTGTCGGTGTCACCGGTGTTGGTGGTGTCGATCCGCAGCAGATCGCGGCAGATCGACACCACCTCGTCGTCTGGGCTCATGCCCCCTTCCTACCAGGCCGGGGTTTCGATCTGCCGGCGACCGCGGTTCACCAGTCGGCGCCGGCCGTGTACGCCAGCCGGGCCAGCACCGCCTGACCGGCGGTGTTCGGGTGGAAGTAGTCCCAGGTGGACAGCTGGGCGAGGGTGAACGGGAAGGAGAAGGTCGCGTTGCGGTCGAAGACACAGTTGGCCCCGTACGCGGCGCAGGCCGCGGCGAGCGCCGCGTTGAAGTCGACGACCCGCTGCCGTACCCGGTCACGGCGGGCCGTGTCGGCGGGCGCCGTGGACGCCGGGTTGGCCAACATCGACTGGCAGATGTTGAACAGGGTCCAGGTGTCGCGCGCGGCGGCGGTGTCCTTGCCGGCCGCCCACAGCCGCTTGACGTCCGGGATGCTGACCAGCAGCACGCGGGCGGTCGGCAGGCCGGCCTTGAGCGTGCCCAGGGTGGTGTCGACCGACTGCCGGAAGGTCGACACCGGGGTCATCGTGGACTCCGACGAGGTACACGCGTCGTTGGCGCCGATCAGCATCGTCACGTACTCGGCGTGTTGGGAGACGGCCATCGCGGCCTGCGCCGGCATGTCCGCGACCTTGGCGCCGGACTTCGCGTCGTTGAAGGCGTGGCCCGCGATGGCCGGGTGCACCGCGAAAATCCGGCGGTATTCGCTGTTGACGGCGGGATCGTCGCCGGTGGCGAACGACCGGGGCGGGCAGTCGACGTAGAGGCCGCAGGCGTTGAATCCGCGGCTGATCGAGTCGCCCATGCTGGCCATCGAGTTCGGTGGGGTGCCGGCGGCGGCGACCGCCCCGGTCGCCGGAAGCACGGCGGCGGATGCGACGGCGGCCAGTCCGGCGGCGAGGAGCCCCAGACCGGGGCCGATGATCTTCATGATCGAACCTCTGCACGTGTTGTCATGATCTGCCTCTTTTCGGATGATCGGCGAGGGTTACTGGTCAGTACAGCACGCCAAAACATGCCACTGCAACGATGGATGTCCATATCCGGATCAGCCGAAAACAAAACAGGAAACGGGTTTGCCGATGCCGAATCGCGGACCGGCCGGCACGTCGTTTGCGGGCGCCGCGCCGTGGGTACCGACCGGCCGACAGCAACGGCGACACCACCGACGGACAGCGCCACCCGTGCCGGCGCCGCCGGTCCCGCCGGGGCGGGCGACGAGCGTTCACTCCGACGGCGGACACCCCGTCAGGACGCGACCACCAGGCAAAACGAAGCCGGCCGCGCGCGGCGGCCGGCCCCGATCGACACATGTTTACCGAGACACCACGAAGGGAAATTACAGGTCATGGCTACTCTTCTTTGGATCCTCGCGGTCGTGCTGGTCGTCTCCGGCATCGTGGCGCTGCTGCGTTCACAGGTGCTGTGGGGCATCGTGTTGATCATCGTGGGGCTGCTCGTCGGCCCGGGCGGTGTCAGCATCTTCACCTGACCCCGACGCACCGGGCTCTCCCCCGGTGACCGTCCTGTCCCGGTGGGTCCGCCCGCGATTCGTCGCGGGGCGGGCCTACCGGCCTGTGTGCGGCTGCCGCGTCGCAACGACCCGCGTGTCGGCGGGTGAGGTCCACACCGGAGACCGTGTCGCGACGGTCGCGGGCCGTCGTCGGCGTCACCCCGTCCTCTCGCCGTCGTCGCCCGGGGGAAGACCGTCGCTGTGACCGGTCGAGGTACCCCGATTGACGGGCGCGTCGACGGCCCCGTACCGTCTGCGGTAGCCGTGACGGCGTGCGGAAGCTGGTGTGAATCCAGCACGGTCGCGCCACTGTGAATCCGCCCCTCGATTGGGTAAGCGGTCAGTCAGACACCTCGCCGTCACGATGCCCCAGGACGAGAGGGACGCAGGATCCCTGAAGGAGGCACCATCGTGAGCAGCATGTCATCCCCCGCGGCGGCGACACCGATCGTCGTACCCGCGACGCGGGCGTTTCTCTGGCTGGGCGGCGCGGCCATCCTGGCGCTCGTGCTGTACTACTTCGTCGGGGTCGACCAGGGCGCGACCTCCGTCTTCGGCAGCGACATGCACGTGCACGAGTTCGTGCACGACTCCCGCCACTTCCTCGGCTTCCCCTGCCACTGATCCCACCACGCCGAGGGACAACTGGACATGGAGAAGAAGCTCATCCTGCGCGGCGCCCTCGCCGGCGCGGTCGGCGGCCTGCTCGCGTTCGTCTTCGCGCGGATCTTCGCCGAGCCGCTGATCGAGACCGCCATCGACTACGGGGCCGGCCGCGACCACGCCGCCGGCCAGCACGGCGGCATGGACCTGTTCAGCCGCACCACCCAGGCGAACGTCGGGATCGGCGCCGGCATGATCGTGTTCGGGCTGGCTATGGGCACCCTGTACGCGGTCGTCTACGCCGTCTACCTCGGCCGGGTGGGCGCGGTGCGCCCGCGCACCCTCGCGCTGCTGGTCGCCGGGGGCGGGTTCCTGGGCTTCTACCTGGTGCCGTTCGTCAAGTACCCGGCCAACCCGCCGGCGGTCGGGCGGCCCGAGACGATCGGCCAGCGCAGCGGGCTGTACCTGGTGATGGTGGTGGCCTCGATCGCCTTTCTGGCGCTGTCCGTCTGGCTCGGCAGGCGACTGCAGGCCCGGTTCGGTACCTGGAACGCCACCCTGCTCGCCGCGGCGGCGTTCGTTGTCGCGGTCAGCGTCCTGATGGCGGCCCTGCCGTCGTTCGGACACCTCGCCTACAACACGGCCCACTTCGGCAGCCACGCCACCGAGACACCGGGCCCGCTGACGGACGCCAACGGCACCATCGTGTACCCCGGTTTCCCGGCGGACGTCCTGTACAGCTTCCGGTTCTACTCGGTCGCCGCCCAGCTGATCCTGTGGGCCACCCTCGGACTGATCTTCGCCCCGCTCGCCGACCGGTTACTGTCCGCGCCTACCCCGACCGGGCGGGCCGACCGGGCCCCGGTCAACGCCTAGGTCCGTCCTAGCCTACTGCCGATCACCGGTGCCACGGCGGTCGCCGCGGCACCGGTGATCGTGCCGGCGGTGGTGCGGTGCCTGGTGGGGGGCGTTGACGACCGGGTACCGGCTGCCGGACACGGGTACCCGCCCGGCGCGGTAACGTTCGGCCGCACCGAAAACCGCCGCCGACCCGGAGGAGATCGCGATGAGGCTGCCGCCGCCGGCCCCGCGCCCGCCGGTACGCACCCTGTTGATCGACAACTACGACTCGTTCACGTACAACCTGGTTCATCTGCTCGCGCGGGTCAACGGATGCCCGCCGGTGGTGCTGCGCAACGACGATGTCGCCGGCCTGCGGGCAACGGACCTCACGGCCATCGACGCGGTGGTGGTCTCCCCCGGGCCCGGCCACCCCGCCGTCGCGCGGGACTTCGGCATCAGCGCCTGGGCGATCGCCCAGCCCGACCTTCCGGTTCTCGGCGTCTGCCTCGGCCACCAGGGGCTCTGTCTCGGCGCCGGGGCCCGGATCGGCCCGGCCCGTGACCCGAGGCACGGCAGGGTCAGCGCGGTGTACCACGACGGCACCGGGCTCTTCGCCGGCCTGCCGTCGCCCTTCGACGCGGTGCGCTACCACTCGCTGCTGGTCTACGACCTGCCCGCAAACATGGAGGTGCTGGCCCAGACCGCCGACGGGCTGCTGATGGCGGCCCGCGACCGGACCCGGCCCCGGTGGGGCGTGCAGTTCCATCCCGAGTCGATCGCCACCGGATGGGGTGGGCGACTGCTGGCGAACTTCCGCGATCTGGTCCAGGACAACGTCCGGACCTCCACCGGGATCCGACGCGTGGCCGCCGCCCGGAACGTCGCCCCGGCGCGAACCCCTTCGCCGCCGCCGGACGCGTCGCGGTACCGCCTGCACGTGCGGGAACTGCCCTGGCCCCCCGACGCCGAGGCCGCGTTCGCCGCCCTGTTCGCCGCCGATCCGGCCGCGTTCTGGTTGGACAGCAGCCGGGTCATCCCCGGACTGTCCCGGTTCTCCGTGCTGGGCGGCGCCGGGCCGCTGGCGGAGCTGGTCAGCTACCGGGTTGGGACCGGCGAGGTGACGGTCGGCCGTGGCGACGGTACTCCGATCGCCCGGCACCGCGAGGACGTCTTCAGCTACCTGGAGCGCTGCCTCGCCCAGCGCCGCGTGCCCGATCCCGGCCTGCCGATCGATTTCAACCTCGGGTACGTCGGCTACCTGGGGTACGAGCTGAAGGCGGACTGCGGGGCGCGGGCCGCGCACCGCTCGGCGCAGCCCGACGCCGCCCTGCTGTTCTGTGACCGCGCGCTGGTGATCGACCACGAGACCGGCCAGGGCTGGCTGTTGACGATCAGCGGCACCGACGACGCGGACGGCCAGGCGACCGCGGACAGCTGGCTCGATCGCGCCGCCGTGCTGCTGCGGCGGGCGGTCCCGGTACGCGCGCCGATCGGCGGGGGTACCGGCGTGCTGCCGGTCGTCGCCCGCCACTCGACGGCGGAGTACGCCGACCTGATCCGCCGCTGCCAGGAGCAGATCCGGGCCGGCGAGTCGTACGAGATCTGCCTGACCAACATGCTCACGGTGCCGGTCCGCGTGGACCCGTTGCGCGCCTACCAACGGCTTCGGCGCGCCAACCCGGCACCGTACGCCGCGTATGTGAAGCTGCCGGGGGTGACGGTGCTCAGCTCGTCGCCGGAGCGCTTCCTGCTCATCGACCGCGACGGCGCGGTGGAGTCCAAGCCCATCAAGGGCACCCGTCCGCGGGGCCGGGATGCCGCCGCCGACACCCGGCTGCGCGATGAGCTACGCGACTCGGAGAAGGACCGCGCCGAGAACCTGATGGTTGTCGACCTGGTCCGCAACGACCTCGGCCGGGTCTGCGAACTCGACAGCGTGCACGTACCGTCGCTGTTCGCCATCGAGTCGTACCAGACGGTCCATCAACTTGTCAGTACGATCCGGGGCCGGCTGCGCCCGGACTCGTCGGCGGTCGACTGCGTCCGGGCCGCCTTCCCCGGTGGCTCGATGACCGGCGCGCCGAAACTGCGAACGCTGGAGATACTCGACCGACTGGAGGGCGGCCCCCGCGGCGTCTACTCCGGCGCGTTGGGCTACCTGTCGCTGAACGGTGCGGCCGACCTGAGCATCGTCATCCGTACCATGGTGATCACCGCGGACGAGGTGTCCATCGGGGTCGGCGGTGCGATCACCGCGCTGTCCGACCCGGCCGCCGAGATCGACGAAAGCCGGGTCAAGGCCGGTGTCCTGCTGAGCGCGCTGGCCAGCGCCGTCGACGAAGGAGCGTGCGCCGACGCCGTCGCCGCGACGCCGCGATAGGCCGGCCGACGGCGATGGAACCGGATCGGCGACCTGCTCCCCGGCTGGCCCCCGCCGAGGCCCGGTACCCGTCGGCGTGGCCGCCGGACGTGTCGGAGGGGACTCGTAGGATTGCCCGATGGATTCGGCGACCGGGCTCGGCACGGCCAGCGCGATGGAGGTGCTGCACCGCGTCTTCGGCTACCCCGAGTTCCGCGGCCGGCAGGGCGAGATCATCGAGCACGTGATCAACGGTGGCGACGCCCTGGTGCTGATGCCGACCGGTGGCGGCAAGTCGTTGTGCTACCAGATTCCGGCGCTCGTTCGCCCGGGCGTCGGAGTGGTGATCTCTCCGCTGATCGCCTTGATGCAGGATCAGGTGGACGCGCTGCGCACGCTGGGGGTCCGGGCCGGGTTCCTCAACTCCAGCCAGGACTCCCGCGAGCGGCGCGACGTGGAGTCGGCGTTTTCGGCCGGTCTGCTGGACCTGCTGTATGTGGCGCCGGAAGGCCTGAGCGTCGGGTCCACCCAGCGCCTGCTCGACCACGGGAAGATCGCGCTGTTCGCGATCGACGAGGCGCACTGCGTGTCGCAGTGGGGCCACGACTTCCGACCGGACTATCTCGGGCTGTCGATGCTGCACGAGCGGTGGCCGGATGTGCCGCGGATCGCGCTGACCGCCACGGCGACCGCCGCGACCCATGCCGAGATCGCCACCCGCCTCAACCTGCGGGCGGCACGGCACTTCACGGCCAGCTTCGATCGGCCCAACATCCAGTACCGGATCGTCGCCAAGAACGAGCCGCGTCGGCAGCTGCTGGACCTGCTGCGTACCGAGCACGCCGGCGACGCCGGCATCGTGTACTGCCTGTCCCGGGCGTCGGTGGAGAAGACGGCCGAGTTTCTCATGGCGAACGGTATCTCGGCGCTGCCGTACCACGCCGGGCTGACCGGGCCGACCCGGGCCGCGAACCAGGCCCGGTTTCTGCGCGAGGACGGCCTCGTGATGGTCGCGACGATCGCCTTCGGGATGGGCATCGACAAGCCGGACGTCCGGTTCGTGGCGCACCTGGATCTGCCGAAGTCGGTCGAGGGTTACTACCAGGAGACGGGCCGGGCCGGACGCGACGGCCTGCCGTCCACGGCGTGGCTGGCGTACGGGCTGCAGGACGTGGTGCAGCAACGCAAGATGATCGACAGCTCGGACGGGGAGCTGGCCCACCGCCGCAACCTCGCCGCGCACCTGGACGCGATGCTGGCGTTGTGCGAGACGGTGGGGTGCCGGCGGGCGCGGATACTCGCCTACTTCGGACAGTCCGGACCGGTCGCCTGTGACAACTGCGATACGTGCCTGAACCCGCCCCAGTCGTGGGATGGCACGGTGGCAGCCCAGAAGCTGCTGTCGACGGTGCTGCGGCTGCAGCGGGAACGGGGCCAGAAGTTCGGTGCCGGGCAGTCCATCGACATCCTGCTCGGACGCGGTACCGACAAGGTCGTGCAGTTCTCCCACGACAAGCTGACGGTCTTCGGGATCGGCACCGACCTTCGCGAGGCGGACTGGCGCGGGGTGGTCCGGCAGCTCCTGGCGCAGGGACTGCTCGCGGTGACCGGCGAGTACGGGACGCTGGCGCTCACCGAGCGCAGCGGGGCGGTGCTGCGCGGGGAGCTGCCGGTGATGATGCGCCGGGAGTCGGAACGGGTCCGCCCGACGGCGAAGGCACCGAGGTCGGCCGGCGCCGGTGCGACGGCGACCGAGCTGCCGGCGGAGGCCGCGCCACTGTTCGAACGGTTGCGCGCGTGGCGGGCGTCGGTGGCCAAGGAGCAGGGCGTCCCGGCGTACGTCGTCTTCCACGACGCGACGCTGCGCCAGATCGCCACGGTGCGGCCGGCGACCCTCGCCGAGCTGTCCACGGTGAGCGGGGTCGGCGAGACCAAGCTGGCGAAGTTCGGGCAGCAGGTGCTCGACACCCTCGCCGGGTCGTAGTCACCGAACGGGCTCACCCCGGCGCGGCGGCCGACGGGGTGCAGCGGATGCCGTGCCGCTCCAGAAAGTCCAGCCAACGGTCGGCCTCGGCGGCCGACTCGGCGGCGCGGTGCAGACCGGGTCGCATCCGGCCGGCGAGAATCTCGGTGACCCCGAACGCGAGCGGCGTCGACACGCACCGGGCCATCGCGCTCTCCCGCTCATCGCCGACGAGATCCAGCGAGTACCCGCCGGACCAGGCCGTACCGTCGCGACCGCGGAGGCGCAGCGCAACGGCGAGGACGACGCGGTCGCGGTCGGCGCCCGTGGTCGGGTACCGGGCCGCCAGCCGGTCGGCAAGGGCCGCGATCCGGTCCGGATCGGCGGAGCGCAGTTCGGCGAAGACCGGCTCCCAGGCCCGCCGCCAACCGTCGAGGCGCAGCGTGCCCCGTACGAAGGTCTGCAACGACCAGGCGGGCGGAATCCCGTACTGGGCGACGAACGGCAGGCTGTTGCGGTTCGGGTAGGCCTCGAAACGCTCGTCGCCGACGGTGTGCGGGCGGGTCGCCTCCCAGGGGCGGTCCACCGTCCGCTCGGCGGCGTCCTCGATGAAGGTGGCCGGCGACCGCAGGGCGGTCAGCACGCCACGCGGCGCCCAGCTGAACCGGTAGCGGAACTCGTTCGGCTCGGCCGGCAGGCCACCGCAGTAGGACGTGAACGACGCCGACGCGGCGGTGGCCTCGCCGATCACCGCGAGCCCCTGCGTGACGAGCTTCCTCGCCAGGATGTGGTCGATGCCCGGGTCCAGCCCGGCCTCGGCCAGGACGACGAGGCCCGCCGACGCCGCGGCCGCCGACTGGGCGAGAAGGTCGTCGGACACATAGCTGGAGCAGGCGAAGTGCGCGCCCCGGGGGACGCACAGGCGCAGCAGCGCCCCGTGCTCGGAGGCGGGCAGCATCGAGACGACGATGTCGCCGGGGCGGAGTTCGGCGGCCAGCGACGACGGGACGAAGGCGGCCGGCTCGGCGCGCCCGGCCAGCCCGAGCCGCTCCAGCTTCGCCGCCGCGCGCGCCACCGTCCGTCCCCACACCCGGACCTGCGGCGCGAGGTCGCACAGCAGGCCCAGGCCGCTGCCGGTGGACAGCCCGGTGCCGATCCAGTGGACCGTTCCGCCCGACCGTACCGGCTCAGACGTCCGCTCCGGCACCTCAGACGTCCGCTCCGGCACCGGCTCGGGCAGCGGCGTCGACCTCGGCTCAGGCATCGGCCGGCTCGGCGGCGGCGTCGGTCGTCGCGGCGGCATTCCGGTACGCCCGCAGGCAGCGCTGCCACACCGGTGAGGAGGAGCCGACAGACATCAGGTGGGGCAGCAGCTGGGCCGAGAAGTCCATGCTCGCCTCCGCGGGTAGCAGCGACGGAAGATTGTCGATCGCGATGACGTCCACGGGTCGGCCGCCGTCGCGGATCCGCGTCGCCGGGCGCTCCCACGACGTGACGCTGTCGTAGACCGGCAGGACGTTGCACCCGGAGCCGACGTCGCAGCTGACGTCGGAGATGACCCTCAGCCGCCGGCCGGGTTCGTCGAGATCCGCCCCGGTCAGCAACGGCGGCACCGGCCGGGTGGTCAGTACGGCGTTGACGAGGATGTCATGGTCGAGCAGGGCTGCCCGGTCGAGCCGGCGGGTTTCCGCGATGTCCCAACCGGTGGCGACGATCCCGGCGGTGGCGAGCGCGTCCCTGGCGCCGTGCCCGCACCGCCCGAGCGCCCCGACGACGAGCGCCCGGGCCGGCGTACCGCCACGGTGGTCGCGCAGCGCGCCGTCGAGCCGCTGCCGGGAGCGCGGCCGCAGCGGCGCGTCCAGCCGGCCGCGCAGGTGCAGTACCGCCAGCGCGGCACCGGCGTACCCCGCCCAGTAGCCGAAGGCCGCGAGCCGCCGGCCGGCGGGGTCGACGAGGTGCTCCAGGTCCAGTAGCTGACCGCCGCCGCGGGCGAACCGGCGCAGCAGGTCGGCAGCGCCGCGCTGCCCCTTGTAGGCGTGGCCGAAGAAGACGTGCCGGTGGATCAGCCGATCCGGGGCGGCGGGAAGCTCCTTGAGACCGACCACGACGACGTCGGCGGGCGCGTCGGCCCAGCTGCCGGCGGGCGCGACGGCACAGCCCGCGTCGGCGTAGTCGATGATCGGAAATGCCCGGTGCGCGGACTCCTCGACCGTGACCCGGATGCCCGCCGCGACCAGACGCCGGGCGTCAGCCGCGACGATCGGCGTCCGGCGTTCGGTCGGCCGGGTCTCGTGCCGCATCCACAGCCACGGCGTGCCTGTCATCCTGCCTCACGCTCCCGCTCGGGACCCAACGGGCCGTCCGACACGACCTCCGGAGGCTACCAACGCCACGGGCGTTGTCGGATACCCCGATGCTGAATCGTGCGTAATCATGGGTACATGTCATCATCGATCACGAAGCATTCCGGCCGAGTGCGGCGGGCAGGCATGAGATTCGCGCGTCAACCCGTACCACGGCTGGCCGTGAAGGCGGCGGTGATCGCCGCCGTCGTCGCAGTAGCGTCCTGCGCCTCGGGCCCCAGCAAGGTCGGCCAGGCCGGGCCGGCCGGCGCGGGTGAGTCCGGTACGCACGCCGGTCACAGCGGTTTCTCGCTTCCACCGCCGGCCCCGTTGCGCACCGGCGAGCGCTTCGTCAGCCTGACGACACCGCGGCCGTATACGCCGCACGCGCCGAACGGCGGCACGGACGAGTACCGCTGCTTTCTGATCGATCCGAAGCTGACCAGCCCGGCCTTCCTGACCGGTAGCCAGTTCCAGCCACAGAACGCGGCCATCGTGCATCACGCGATCTTCTTCCGGATCGGCGCGGGCAGCGCGGACGAGGCCCGAAAGCTCGACGCCGACACGCCGGGCGACGGCTGGACCTGCTTCGGCGACTCCGGCGTGCGCGGGGACGCGGCGTGGATCGCGAGCTGGGCCCCGGGGGCCAACGAGACGCTACTGGCGCCCGACCTCGGGTACCCGATGCAGCCGGGAAGCCTGCTCGTCATGCAGGTCCATTACAACCTGCTCGCGACCGGCGGCAAGCCGGGCGGCGCGGACCAGTCCGGTATCCGGCTCCGCCTGACCGACGGTACGACCAGCATGAAGCCGCTGGAGACCGAGCTGGTCGCCGCGCCGGTGGAGCTGCCGTGCACCCCGGCCGAATCCGGCCCGCTGTGTGACCGCGCGGCGGCCGTCGCCGACGTCACGCACCGCTTCGGGGTGCAGGCCGGCGCGATCGTCGCCGGTCTCAATCAGCGCTGCAACCCCGGCGCGCCACCCGCGGCGGGCGTCACCCAACGCTGCGAACAGCAGGTCCCGCACGCCGCCACGGTGTACGCCGCCGCCGGACACATGCACCTGCTCGGTCGCTCGATCAAAATCGAGCTCAACCCGGACACGCCCGGCGGGCGGACACTGCTCGACGTGCCCAATTACAACTTCGACGACCAGGCCATCCGGCCGTTGCCCGCGCCGGTGGCGGTCAAGCCGGGCGACACGCTGCGCGTCACCTGTACCCACGACGCGGGGCTTCGCCGGTTGCTGCCCCAGCTGCGGACGGTGCCGCCCCGGTACGTGGTCTGGGGCGACGGGACGAGCGATGAAATGTGCCTCGGCATGGTGATCTGGTCGCCGACGGCGTGACGGCTGTCGCCGGGCACCCCCGGG
>JAVHWE010000372.1:0-10173 GCA_032160285.1 Micromonosporaceae bacterium
CGGGTGGGCCCGACTCCAGCCGGGGCCGGTCAGGAAACGCCACTGGAAGAACTGCCCCGCCTGTACCCGCAGCCGGTGCAGATCGCGACCGTGCAGATACACCGAGTACACGCCCGGTGCCTCGGCGACGACCGCGGCGACCCGCAACTGATGACGAAGCGTCCGCACGGCCGGTACGCCCAGTCGATACACCAGGACGGCACCGGCGGCCACCCCGTAGGCGCTCCACCAGTACGCGGTCGCCAGCGGCGAGGCGGTGAAATCGGCACCGGTCCACAGTTGGTGCGGCAGGGCGAGGCCCACGCCGAGGTACGCGTACAGATGCAGCAGGTGCCACGACTCGTACCGCAGCCGCCGCCGCGCCGCCCGCACCGACGTCACCACCACCATCACCAGCGCCGCCGTGCCGGCCGTGGCCAGCAACATCCCCGGGTACCCGACGACGAGGTCCCACGCCTCGCGCAGCACCGGAGCGTGGGCCGTTCCGGCGTAACCCAGCGTGATCAGGCCGATGTGAGCGAGGAGCAGGTTGAACGAGGTGAACCCGACAAGCCGGTGCCAGCGCGCCAGCCGGTCCTGCCCGTAGGCCCGTTCGATCCAGGGCACCCGCGCCATCAGAAAGACCTGTATCAGCAGCAGGTCGGCCGATACCAGCCCGGTGAGCCGACCGGTGGAGGTGAGTCCCGGCGACAGCGCGCCCAGGTCCGACAGCCCCCGCCCCCGGACCCACAGCGCGACGACCACCAGCACGCTCAGTATTGCGACCGACCCGACGAGGTCGGGTAACCACGACCGCGACGATGATCCGACCGTCGGCGCGACCGGACCGCGCTGAGGTCGCGTCGCCGTCTGCGTCATTGCCTACCTCCAGATCCGTCGGCGCTCTCACCGCCTCCCACTGTCGCCTGTGAACCTTGACGACGACTGTGCCGAACCTGTGAATAAGGTTGTCGGGCGGCACCCAGGTGTCAACCGACACCGGAAGATCTCGGAGGATCGGGGTCGCCCGCGCGGGCTCAATCTACGCCAAGATCAACCAACCACGAGGCCGGCCCGGTGTCGCCGCCGATCCGGCGACCGGCGGCCGGCTACGATGCCGGGGTGAACGCCCTTCCGGCCCGGCTCGCCGCGTCGCTGGTGTTCCTGGCCAGCGGCGCGGTGCTGGTCCTCGAGATCGTCGGCCTGCGCCTGGTCGCCCCGTACGTCGGCGTGACCCTGCAGACCTCGACCGCGGTGATCGGCATCGCGCTGGCCGCGATCGCGTACGGGGCGTGGCTCGGGGGCTGGTTGGCCGACCGGGTCGACCCGCACCGGCTGATCGCGGGTGCGCTGCTGCTCGGCGCGGCCACCACCGCGTTCGTGCCGCTGGTCACCCGCTGGGCCGGCGAGTGGCTGCGCGGATCCGCCGCCGCCGGCGTGATCCTGCTGGCCGGGTTGGCGCTGTTCGCGCCGGCCGCTCTGCTGTCGGCGGTCACTCCATTGGTAATAAAGGTTCAACTGTCCAATCTGGACGAGACCGGTTCGGTGGTCGGGCGGCTCTCGGCGACCGGCACGCTGGGCGCGATCACGGCCACCTTCGCGACCGGGTTCTTCCTGGTGGCGGCGTTCCCGAGTACCGGCATCATCCTGGGCCTGTCGGCCCTGCTGGCGGTCGTGGGGTTGGCGCTCGGGGCATACCTCTCGCGGCGGGTCATCGTCACCGCGGTGGTGATCGGCCTGTGCGGCGCCGGCCAGTCGGTGTTCGCGCCGAACCCGTGCGACGTTGAGACGGCCTACTCGTGCGCCCGTATCGAGGTCGACCCGGCTCGACCGACCGGGCGGACCCTGTGGCTCAACTCGGTACGACACTCCTATGTGGATCTGGACGATCCACGGTACCTGGAATTCGAATACGCCCGCACGATCGGTTCCGTACTGGACGTCGTCGCGCCGGCCGGGGCCACTGTGGACACTCTGCATCTCGGGGGTGGCGGCCTGACGCTGCCCGGGTACCTCGCCGCCACCCGGCCCGGCTCGCGGTCGCGGGTACTCGAGGTGGACGGCAAGCTGCTCGATTTGGACGCGACAGCCCTGCGAGTACCCAGGGGTCTGGATCGCCGGGTGGGTGACGCACGGGTCGAGATCGGCCGCGAACCGGCCGACACCTGGGACCTCGTGGTCGGCGACGCCTTCGGCCACCTCGTCGTGCCCTGGCACCTGGCCACCCGCGAGATGGCCGCCGAGGTGCGACGGGTGCTACGACCGACCGGCATATACGCGTTGAACGTCATCGACGTCGGCGCCGGCAGGTTCGTCCGGGCCGAGGCCGCCACGCTGGCCACGGTCTTCGCGTACACCGCCGTCGTGGCGCCCCCGCAGGCACTCGCCGGCCGCGGGCCCAGCGTCAACTACGTGCTGCTCGGTTCCGACGCGCCGCTGCCCGACGGCGCGTTGCGGGCCCGGCTCGGTGACCGCAACCCGACCGTCACCATCGTCGCCGCCCGGGCGTTCGCCGGCTCGGCCCGGCCGTTGACCGACGATTTCGCACCCGTGGACCAGCTTCTGCCGGGTTGACGGACCTTTCTGATCAGGGAGAGTCCGTGGGGTTCGGACCCCACGAACTCTCCCTGATCATGCGAAGCGCTAGCGCGTGAACGCCTGGAACTCGGCGATCCGGACCTGCGCCGCCAGCGGGCTGGCGGTGGCGCAGTCGGTCGCCGCGGTCGGATCGGCGTCCTGCTCCCCGGCGTACAGCGGACCTCCGGTGCACTGGCTGGCCAGTACCCGTAGCCGCAGGTGGGTCGCCCGGGTGGGGGACAGATGGAAGGTCCGCAGGTTCAGCTGCGGCGCGGTGGGCCGGAAAGCGCCGCCGGGGAACGCGTCCGGCGCGCTGGTGAACACCTGCCGGTACCCGCTGTCCTGGGCGCAGTCTGCGACGCTCGCGTCGCAGGCGAGGATCGCGAACGAACGTAGCGCGGTGAACCGGTTCTGGCCGCCCGGATCGACGTCACCGACGATGGCCGGGCGCAGCAGCGCGCTCACGTTCACCGTGGTGACGATCTGCGGACGGTCACCGCCGAGGCGGACGGTGAGCTGCCGGCCGGCCACCCCGGTCAGCGACGCCCAGTCGGTCGCCTCGGTATCGTCGCCGAGGGCGGCCAGGTTCACCCCGTCGCCGGTGACGACCGCGCCCGTGGCGGTGGACGCCAGGTTGCGCGGCAGGTTCAGCCTCAGGTCCTGGGCGCGGCCGGGCAGGAACTGGGTGGTGAGCCGGTGATGGCCGAAGCCGGCACCTACCGCCACCAGGGAGACCGGCGTGTTGGGCACGATCTGGAACGTGTCCGGGGTATCGGTCTCCGGGTCGGTGTCCGCCACCGGTACCGAACGGGCCTCGTAGTCGCCGACGTAGAGCCGGACCACGGCACCCGCCGAGTCGCCCAGCGGACGCAGGGTGACGGTCGCGTTGTCCGCGAACGGTGACGCGAAGCTCGGCTTCGGGTCGGTGTCGGCCGGGCTGCCGGCCGCGTCCGACCCGAGACCGGATTCCGCGAACGCGTTCCAGATCAGGTCCTGGTTGGCGCCGCCGAACCGGACCAGGTCGGCGGCGAGCATGTTGTCCCGCATGTCGATCATGCCTACCTGGCTCGGCGCCTGCAGCAGGAACGAGTCGAACATGAGCTGCATCCACCGGCGGTTGCCCGGGCACGCGTCAACAGCCAACACTCCGTCAGCGCACTTCTGCTGTACCGCCGGAGTGCCCGCGCCGTAGCGCTTCACCAGCGCCGCCCGTACCCGCAGGTTCGTCGCCACCCAGATCTCACCGTCGGCATGAACCTCGGGACCCACCAGGTCGAATCCGATGTCGGAGAAGTTGAGCGGGCTCTTGCTGCCGTCGTAGTCGCGAATTCCGGTGGTGGTGTTGCCGGTGACGTACACGCCGGTGACGAACGGGGTGGCGCCCGGCGGCCGGATGTTGTTCTCGTACAGGTACTCCGCCGCGGTGAGGTCGCTCCACGCCTCGCCCATCGAGCCGCCCTGGAACGAGCTGATGCCGTCGTCCGGCCCGGCGATCATCCGGTTGCTGATCGCGTGCGTGTACTCGTGGCCGACGACGGTCATGTCATAGTCGCCGTCCACACAGGGCGGGTACGCGGCGCCGGCCACCGGCTGCCACAGGAACATGTTGGTGGTCGGCGGCAGGCCGTCGCGTGGCGTGCCCTGGTTGGCGTTGTTGCGGCTGCCGGTCAGCGCGTTGGCCAGCGCCCGGCCCTGTTCGGCGTCACCACCGAGCCCACCGGGAGCCACGTTGACGGTCTGCAGGTTCCAGGTCGCTTCGGTGAAGCCCAGCCGGTACGACCAGTCGTGCATCGCGTTGTGCATCGCGAAGAGATTGCTGACGGCGGCGTCGGCGTCGTTGCGCTGGGCCGAGACGAAGCCGGCCGGATCGCACCGGGCCTGGTGCCACTGATCGGTGAACGGATAGATGTAGTTGCGGTCCGGCTTCGGCGTCGCCGGGGTCGGCGGCGTGCCTGCGCCCCACTGCACGACGTTGGTGGCCGAGTTCCCCGCCGACGTGAACGTCGGCGTTCCGCCGCTGACGTTGATGTCCCAGGCCTGCCCGCTCGCCGGGTCGCGGACCGTCCGCACACAGCCGGGCGCCGGGCTCAGGCACCAGCGCACCCGTGGGTCGCCGACCGGCGGGAGCGCTGCGGGCGGGGCGGCCGGGAACACCGCCCACTCCGGATTGTCGGATTCGAAATCGACGAGGTCCTCGCGGACCAGCACCCCACCGGTACGCGCGTCGACGTAGCTGGTGTACGCCGCCGGATCCGCCGAGTCGAGGGACGTCAGGCTGACCGCGTAGGCCATCCGGGGGCCGTCGAGCGGGGTCGGCACCGCCACCTCGCGGACAGTCGGTGGTGCCACCTCGCCGGCGGCCAGGCCGGCGTCACGCAGCGCCAGGTCCACGGCCTTGGCGGCGGAAAGCATGGCCGGCTGCGGGGTACGCGTGTCGCGCGACAGCGAGGAGGTGACCCGGATTACCGTGCCGCCGCTGACCAGTACCGAGACCAGACCGTCGTACCCGGCCGGTAGACCGCCGAAGCGCTGGCGCAGCAGGACCACCGAACCCGCGCCGACCGGCTGGACGAGCAGTCGGTCCATGGTGGACACCGCCGCCTCGTCGAGACCGAACAGGTCACGGTTGCGCACGAGGTACTGGCGGGCCGCCGTCTCCGGGTCGGTCGACAGGCCGGTGTCCAACGCCTTCGCCGGCCCGAGAGCGCTCGGCGTGCCCAGGATGTTGAAGCGGGGGCCGCCCACCTGGACGGCCAAAGCACGCTGGCGGGCGTTCGGCGTGACGGCGCCGACCCGGTTGTCCCGATCCCGCGCTCCGTGCCCGGTACCGAGCAGGTCGCTGCGGGCCGAAGCGTCCGTCTGGGCCGGCGCGCGTACCGGGGACGGTTGCGCGTGCGCGGGTTGCGCCACCGCGGTCAGGCTGGCGACGACGCCGACACCGAGCAGTACGCGCGACATCCGGCCAGCCCGCACGGTCCACCTGAGACTTCGCACGAAAGCCCTCCCTAATCCGGAGCGGTGCCCGCCAAGGTCACCGGCCGGACACGGGGGGTTAACAAAAGATGTAAATATCTCAATAGCAGACGCGATTGGCGGGCACAAGGAACGGCGACACATGTAAGGGGCATGCAGAGGGACGCGCGCCGACCTTGCGCGGGCAGTCGGGTGACACGTGTCCGGCACCCACGCGGATTGCGGTGACTCCTGCCGCGCCCAGCCCCAGCGGGCCCTGGCGGCCACCTTCACCGACGTGGCGCGTCCGACCGTCGACTCACCGCCGCCCGTCGACTCCGACGCCGCGACGGTTTACGGTTCGGCGCCGACCGAACCGTACCGGAGATCGCGTGACCGGAAGTGATCCAGCACCCGATCGACGAGTACCCCCGCGGCGCCCGTGTAGTTGGCCGGGTCGACAAGCTCGGACAGCTCGTGGCTGGTTACGTCGGCCAGCTCCGGCGCGGCCGCGAGGAGGTCGGCCAGCGGACGTTCCTCGGTTGCGGCACGCGCCGACAACCGGGTGACAAGGTCCCTCGCCGCGGTCTTTCCCAGCCTGGCGGCGAGTACGACGGCGACGCGTTCCGCGACGATCAGGCCCTGGGTCAGGTCCAGATTTGCGCGCATCTTCGTCGGCGACGCGACGAGGCCCTCGGCCAGCTCGGCCGCGGTGTGCGCCGCCCCGCCGGCCAGGCGTAGGCAGTCCCGCAACGGCTGCCACTCGGCGTGCCAGACCCCGGCCGGCCGCTCGTCCTCGGCGAGCATGCTCTGCATCAGCACCGTGGCGATCGCCGGTACCTGCAACGCCGCCGACCGGATCAGCGTGGCGAGCACCGGGTTGCGCTTCTGCGGCATCGCCGAGGAGACGCCGCGTCCCGCCTCGGCGGGCTCGGCGACCTCCGCGACCTCGGAGCGCGACAGCGACTGGACGTCGACGGCCAGCTTGCCGAGCGCGCCGGTCAGCGTGCTGAGACCGCCGGCCAGGTCGGCGAGCGGTGCGCGCGCGGTGTGCCACGGAGCCACCGGCTCGGCCAGCGACAACTCGTCCGCGAAGGCGGTGATGAGCTTTCCGGGGTACTCGTGCGGGTCGATCGGCGAACCGGGCGCGCGGGCGTACTCGACGTAGCCGGCCATGGTCCCCGCCGCGCCGCCGAGCTGGACCGGAAGGCCGTGTGCGAGCAGCCGCCGCAGCCGCAGCTCAGCGTCCAGCACCCCCTGCAGCCAGCCCGCCGCCTTGAGCCCGAACGTGGTCGGTACGGCGTGCTGGGTGAGCGTCCGCCCGGCCATCAGGGTGTCGCGGTGCCGCTCGGCGAGGCCGGCCAGCGCCACCGCCGTCCGGTCGACGTCGACTTCGATGAGCCGCAGCGTGCGGGCGGCGACCAGCATCATGGCGGTATCCAGGATGTCCTGGCTGGTGGATCCCTGGTGGACGTACTCGGCGGCCGCCGGGTCGGTGGCGGCGACCGCCTGGGTGAGTGCGCGCACCATGGCCACGATCGGGTTCGCCGCCGAACGGCCGCGGTTGGCGAGATCGGTCAGGTCGAAACGGTCCGCCCGGGCCGTCCGGGTGATCGTGGCGGCGGCCGCCTCGGGCACCAGGCCGAGCCGTGCCTGCGCCCGGGCCAGGGCTGCCTCCGCGTCGAGCATGGCCTGCAGCCACGCCGCCTCGGTGAGCGCGCCCTCGCTCGGCGCACCCACCCGTACCGGCGACAGCAGGCCGGCGTCGGTGAACTCACCGGTCGACAAGGCGATCCCCGCTCCGATCAGGCAGCCGCGAAGCGGCGGGATCAGAAAGCCGCGAAGCGGCGGGGAGTGCCGTCGGGTCGTCAAGCTCGGCCCGCTCGGGTTGTGCGGCCGGCGCGGCCGGCGCCGCCGGCCTGGCCGACTGGACTCCGATCGCGAGTACGGCGCGGGCGATGGCGTCGGAGTCACCGAACATCACCGAGTTGACCCCCGGCCTCGCCCCGGCGGCCGTCACCCAGTGGACGGCTTCGGTCGGTACGCCATAGGCGAACCGGTGCGGGTGCGGCCGGCCGGCCGCGTCCACGAGGTGAAACGGCCGCCGCGTCACGTCCAGCCCGCCCGTGGAGTACGAGTCGATGCGGTACGGGCGGCACTGGCCCGTCTCCAGCAGGTGGCGCAGCAGCGGATCGGCGGTACGGCGCAGGTCGGGGTCGGGCAGGCGGGCATCCACCAGGCCGACCGCCTGCTGCGTCGCTCCGGAGTGGGCGCAGCTGACGGCGAACATGCCCGTGTCCGGATCCGTACCGACCCGGATGCCGGGCGGGAGGACGGTCAGCACTCCGGCCTCGATCAACGCGATCATCTCCTCGACTCGTTGGATCGGCGGCCCGATCGACAGGAACGCGTTGAGAGGTGTGTACCAGCCGTCGAGGTCCGCCCGGTGCGACGCGCCGGTCAGACCGCCGTGGTCGACCAGCAGCCGTACCTCGTTGCGCAGATCCCGCAGGACGTCGAGGGCGGCCTTGCGGGGACCGCTGACGTTGCCGGCGCGCGCGTCCGCGACGTCGTGCCGAAGATAGTCCAGTAGCCAGGAGCGGAACTCGTCCACCCCGGCGAACCGCCGGTCGGTGTACGGGCGCGCCACCCGGTCCCACTCCCACCGCAGCTCCCCCGGGATCTTGTACTCGGTGAGCAGCCGGCGCTCCCGGGCGCCACCCCACGCACAGTCCAGGTACCGGGCGGTGAACCGCTCGGCGGCGCAGCCGCACGGCCGGCGCTCCCGTAGGAGCGCGGCGTAGTAGCAGGTCTCGACCTCCTTGGCGATCAACGGCCAGATGTCCGCGCGGAACCGGAGCGGACCGCGGGCACGCAGGTCGGCGATCACGGCCGGGGTCAGCACGGCCGGGGTGTACCGACCGTCCGCGCCCTTCTCGTTGTCGCCGCGCGCATGGTACGGAACCCCCCGGCGGGAGCCGGCGTACAGCTGGGGCTCCCGCCCGGAGGCCCGGTACACAAGGCCGCCCTCGCCGCGTTGGAAGCGGCCGCCCCGGCCGACCGTCAGCAGCGCCAGATAGTCGAAGAAGGTGAGGCCCAGCCCGCGCAGTACCACCGGTTGCGCCGCGGGTAGCGCGTCGAGGTCGACGTCGGCGGGGTTGGCCGGCGGGATGTAGGTGCGCCCGTGCGCGGCCGCGAACGACCACAGCCTCGACTGGTCGGCCGTCAACGCCGCCGGTACGTGCCCGAGCGCGAGGACCACCGCATCGAGCCCGGACAGCACCGTACCGTCGGCCAGCCGGACGGTCTGGGTGCCGTCCACCGCGTCGTCCAGCGCGACCGCTCGGGACTGATACACCCGCACCGTGACCGGGTCGGGCGCGGTGGCGACGACCCGGCGGAAAACCCACTTCAGGTACCGCCCGTTCAGCGCCCGCGTCGGATACGAGTCCGGCCCCAGCGCCCGCAGGTCGGCCAGTACCTCGTCGTCGTAGCCGTCGAACGGCCCCATCAGCGTGCGGAAATTCGCCCACTCGTACAGGCTCGGGCCCGGCTCGCGTGCGGCGACCGGCACGCTCGCGTCGGTGAACATGGATACCTGGGAGGCGACCGTGTTCATCAGCAGGTGGCGCGACTGGTCGGTGCGCCACACCCCACCAGCACCGGGCCGGTGCGGATCCACCAGGTGCACCCGTACCGGCCGGTCCGGCGCGGACGCGCGCACGTGGGCGCAGAGCCGTTCGAGCACCGACACCCCACGCGGTCCGGCGCCGACGACGCAGACCTCGAGGCGCCCACTCACGGGTCGCCGCCGGCGAGCGCGGCGACGCTGGGCCGCGCCAGTGCGGCCCCACGCAGTGGTGACCGGAGCGCCGCGGCGGCGACCAGCAGCCGCACCACAGCCGCGAGCGCGAAGATCAGGTACATGTTGTGCAGCGCGTTCTCCAGTCCGCCGGTCAACAGGGCGGCCAGCGGGATCGTGGTGAACGCCAGCATGCGGGTGGTGGCCACCACCCGGCCGAGCAGGTGGTTGGGCACGATGAGCGCACGCAGGGTGAACCAGGCGACCACGTTCATGGCGCTGAGCGCGTACGCCACCGCCCAGGCGCCGGCGATCGCGATCGGGTTGCGCCACACCGTCAGCGAACCGATCACCGCAGCCGCGCCGGCCGTACAGGCTATGATCACCCGCCCCGGCGGCACCCGCTTGATCAGGCGTCCGGCCAGCGTCGCCCCGACGATCGCGCCCGCACCCTGGGCGGCCAGGACCACACCGACCACCCGCGGACTGAAGTGCCGGTACTGGGTCAGGTAGTAGATGAAGTTGGCCTGTACCAGCCAGATCGCGAAGTTCGTGCCGGCGAAGACGAGCGCGCCGGCGAGCAGGATGCGGTTCTCGCGGACGATGTACCGGCCGGCCTCCCGGATGTCGGCGACCACCGACGCCACCGTGATCCTGCTACGCCCGCCGGACCCACCGCCGTCGGTCGTCGCCGCGGTCTGGTCCGCAGGCCCCGCCGCCGACCCGGCCCCTGCCGCCGACCCGGCCGCCGCTGCTGACCCGGCCGCCGCTGCCGGCGCTGCCGCCGCCACCGGTGGCGCTGCCGGCGTTGTCCGTCTGATCAACGCGATGCAGACCGCGGAGAGCGCGAACGTGACGGCGTC
>JAVHWE010000428.1:0-2649 GCA_032160285.1 Micromonosporaceae bacterium
GCTGGACGCCCTGCTCGCGTCGCAGGTTCGCGGGCTGGACGGCGCCCGGATCGTCGACGTTCCGTTCGTACCCGAGGTGCGTCTGCTGCTCGCCGAGGACGCGATAATCCTGTGGGCGCGGATGGAGGCCGAGGCGGGTGGTCCGACCGTGCAGCCATTCTGGGCCAATGCCTGGGCGGGCGGGCAGGCGGTCGCCCGCTATGTGCTGGACCATCCCGAGGTGGTCGCCGGCCGTCGGGTGATCGACGTCGCGTCCGGCTCCGGCCTGGTCGCCATCGCGGCCGCCAAGGCCGGCGCCGCGAGCGTCACCGCCAACGACATCGACCCGTACGCCTTGGCGGCGGTCGCCCTCAACGCGGAAGCCAACGGGGTGGAGGTCGACGGCAGCAGCGGTGACCTGCTGGGCGGCGATGAGCCCGACGCCGACGTCGTCCTGGCCGGCGACGTCTTCTACAGCGCGTCGATCGCGGCCCGGATGCTGCCGTTCCTGGAGCGTGCCGCCGCCCGCGGGGCCAGGGTGCTGGTCGGCGACCCCGGCCGCGACCACCTGCCGAACGATCGGTTGGAGGTGGTGGCCAGCTACCGGGTATCGATGATGGGCGCTCCCGAGGATTCCGGCATCACCCGCACGTACGTGCTCCAGCCGCGGCGCCGGGTCGCCGGCGCCCCGTGCGTACTCAGCGCCGGGCAGGTTCGAGCCTGACCGTCACCCATCCGCAAAAGACTTCGCGTGTAATGCGGCTATAATCCGAAATGCGCCGAGGTTGATGGATCGTCGTGTAGGTGAGACATCGGTAACCCCGGTACGCCTGCCGGCGCGACGCTGCCTGTTACTCCACTGGCGGGCCATCCGGGTTTCGCCTACGGTGCGATCCGTGGACTTCCATCGCGATCACCAGCCGGAACCTGCTTATCAGACCCCTGAGTGGGGCCGCCACGGCGATCCGCGTGCGCCCGATTCGCGTGCGCCCGATTCGCGTGCGCCCGATTCGCGGGGGCCCGATTCGCGGGGGCAAGATCCGCGGGTCGTCGATCCGCGGGGGGCCGAAACGTGGGGCGGGGCGGGCTATCCGGCGCCGGCGTACGCGGTGTCCGACGAGGGGCCGGGTGAGCCGGCGAAGCACACCACCGAACAGCTCGACCGCGCCGCGCTGCGCCGGCGGTCCGGCGGACCGGGTCAGCTCGGTGACGGTATGTACCGGTCGCGTCGGCCGGGCACCGCGGCCCTGTTCGCGGTGATCACCGTACTGTTCGAGCTGGTGGCGCTGCGTCTGCTGGCCGCCGCGGTGTTCACCCTCCCGATCCAGGTCGGCGGCTCGATTGCCAGCGCGTTCCTGGCCCTCGGCCTACCGATCTTCGGGCTTGGGATGTTCGCGCTGGTCGGCGGCGCGGCCGCGCAGGGCGCCGGTGTCCGGGCGTGGCTGCGGGCCCCCCTGGTGTACCTACCGGTGGCCGTGACCCTGTTCCTCGCCGCCGGTCTGGCCGCCGGCTGAGCCGCCGGCCTGGGCGCCGGCTGAGCCGCTGGCCTGAGCCCTCGGCTGATCCGCCGGCCTGGGCGGCGGCTGAGCCGTCGGCGGGGTGGCCGGCGAAACCACCGCGGAACTCCCGGCCGTTGATCCACGCCGACCGGCCCGCCGGCTGTGGGACCGACGCTGACCGGCCCGGGCGGGTGGCGGCCGGGGCCCGGCGTACACTCGGCGATTGGCGACCACGATACGTGGTCGACCTCGCGCGTCCTCCTCACCGCTGAGCCGCCCCGGTGGCCAGAGCCGGTTGAGGCGACGGCCGCCCTGGTCCCGATGTTTGCTCGCATCGGGTGAGCCGCGGCCGGCGACCAGGCGCCAGGGCGACGGTCCACCCGGTCCGTCGCGACAACCAGGGCCAACCGTAGGAGTGCCAGACATGGCCGTCGTGACCATGCGCCAGCTGCTGGAGAGCGGTGTCCACTTCGGGCACCAGACCCGCCGCTGGAACCCGAAGATGAAGCGCTTCATCATGACCGAGCGCAACGGTATCTACATCATCGACCTGCGCCAGACGCTCGACTACATCGAGAAGGCGTACGAGTTCATCCGCACGACCGTCGCCGATGGCGGCAGCATCCTGTTCGTCGGTACCAAGAAGCAGGCGCAGGAGGCGATCGCCGAGCAGGCGGCGCGGGTCGGTATGCCGTACGTCAACCACCGCTGGCTCGGCGGCATGCTCACCAACTTCCAGACCGTGTACAAGCGGCTGCAGCGGATGAAGGAGCTGGAGTCGATCGAGCAGACCGGCCAACAGCAGGGCTTCACCAAGAAGGAGACGCTGCAGCTGTCCCGCGAGAAGATCAAGCTGACCCGCACCCTGGGCGGCCTGCGGGACATGCAGAAGGTTCCCGCCGCGGTGTGGATCGTCGATACCAAGAAGGAGCACATCGCGGTCGACGAGGCCCGCAAACTGGGCATTCCGGTGATCGCGGTGCTCGACACGAACTGCGACCCGGACGAGGTCGACTTTCCCATCCCGGGTAACGACGACGCGATCCGTTCTGCCGCGCTGTTGACCCGCGTGGTCGCCGACGCGGTGGCCGACGGCCTGATCACCCGGTCGGGCAAGTCCCGGCGCGGGGACGAGAAGCCCGAGCCGGGTGCGGTCGGCGTCGACGAGCCG
>JAVHWE010000542.1:0-4605 GCA_032160285.1 Micromonosporaceae bacterium
TCACCGACGCGACGGACGCGGGCGTCAACCTGCTGCGGGTCTGGGGCGGCGGCATCTACGAGAGCGAGGATTTCTACGCCCTCTGCGACGAGCGCGGAATCATGGTCTGGCAGGACTTCCTGTTCGCCTGCGCCACCTACGCCGAGGAACTCCTCGGCGACGAGGTCGAGGCGGAGGCGCGCGCGGCGGTCACCCGACTCTGTCCACACCCGAGCCTGGTGTTGTGGAACGGCAACAACGAGAACCTCTGGGGGTACGTCGACTGGGGGTGGCGCGACCAGCTCGACGGCCGGACCTGGGGGGCCGGGTTCTACCACGAGCTGCTGCCCGCGATCGTAAGCGCGCTCGACCCGACCCGGCCCTACATTCCCGGCAGCCCGTTCTCGCCCGACCCCGACGCCCACCCGAACGACCCGTCGACGGGGATCGTGCACATCTGGGACGTCTGGAACACCGAGGACTACCACGCGTACGCCCGCTACACCCCGCGGTTCGTCGCCGAGTTCGGCTTCCAGGGTCCGCCGAACTGGTCCACGTTGGCCGCCGCCGTCGGTGACCTCGCCGTCGACTCACCCGCCCTGCTCGCACACCAGAAGGCCGCCGACGGCAACGGCAAGCTCGAACGCGGCTGGCGCGGCCACTTCCCGGACCCGGATACGTTCGACGCCTGGCACTGGACCACCCAGCTCAACCAGGCGCGGGCGGTCACGTTCGCGATCGAACGGTTCCGCGCGCTCGCCCCGTACTGCCGCGGCACCATCCTGTGGCAGCTCAACGACTGCTGGCCGGTCATCTCCTGGGCCGCCGTCGACGGATACGGCAGGCGAAAGCCCCTCTGGTACGCGCTGCGCCGCGCGTACGCCGACCGCCTCGTCACCGTGCAGCCGCGTCCCGGTGGGTTGGTAGCCGTGCTGGTCAACGACTCGGCGCAGCCCTGGCCGGCCACAGTCGAGCTGCGCCGGCTCCGCCTGGACGGCACCGAACTGGCGACACAGCTCGCCGAGATGACCGTGCCACCGCGCCAAACCCACGAGGTGACCCTCGACGCGGCGGTCGCGAACCCGGCCGACCCGGCCCGCGAACTGATCCGCGTCGACGCCGGAGTCCGAGCCCACCACTTCTTCGTCGAAGACATCGACCTCGACCTACCGCGCCCGGAATTCAGCGGGACCGCACGGCGCACCCCCACCGGCTACACCGTGGAAATCACCGCCCGGACACTGCTACGCGACCTCACCCTGCAGACCGACCGACTCGATCCGGACGCCGCCGTCGACGACCAGGTCGTCACGCTGCTGCCAGGCGAGCGGGCGACGTTCACGGTCGCGTCCCGCGTCGAACTGGGCGAGGCAGCACTGCTCACCCATCCCGTCCTTCGAACAGCCAACGAGCTACTCATAGGGAGGCTTCCCCCATGTTCGGAAAAGCAGCACTCATCACCGGATTGACCGGCCTGCTCGGGTGGACGATGTGCCTCGGCGCCGGCACTGCCCATGCGGCCGTGGACATCGGCGACATCCCGGCCGACCGGTTGCCGCCGGCTGGCTGGGTCGACACCCAGTGGGTCGACCCGGGCGGCTGGGTCACCGTGGACGTCACCACCCGTGGCCTGCCAGCCAACAACCCATCCGTCGACGCGTCCGCGAGTCTGCGTACCATCCTCAGCACCGTCACCGGCCGTACCGTGCTGTTCTTCCCGGCCGGGTCGTATTTCTTCCACACCGAACTGAGCATCACCCACGACGATGTGATCCTGCGCGGCGCGGGGCTCGGCAGCACAAAGTTGATCATTGATGCCCCGGGTGCCAGTAACGCGCAGATCGGGTTCCACGGCGCGTTCGTCGGTGCGCCCCTGACGGTCTCCGGGTCGCCGGCCGCCGGCAGCCAAGCGATCACGGTGCCGGGCTCCGGGTCGCTGGCGGTCGGTGACTTCGTGGAGCTCTACCTGGCCGGCGGGAAGATGCCGTTCGGGTTCGCGAGCGAGGCGCAGATTTTCCGGATCCTGTCCAAGCAGGGCGACACCCTGAACCTGGACATGAAGATCGGCCTGCCCTTCCCGGCGGCGAAGGCGCCGGTGGTGCAGGAAGTCAAAATGCTTCTGACCGCGGGCGTGGAGAAACTCAGGATCGAGCGGACCAACCAACCGACGGTGGAAAACACCAACAACCTCATCCTGGACAAGGTGCACAACGGATTCGTCCGCGACATCGAGTCGGTGAACTCGGGCCGCTCGCACATCCAGATGGACTGGAGCAAGAACATCGTCGTCGAACGCAACTACGTGCACGGTTGCTTCGTGCGCGACACCGGCGGCTTCTGCTACGGCATCGTCGTGAACTGGGGGTCCACCCGGGTGCGGATCACCGACAACAAGACCTGGGACCTCCGCCACAACATCCTGTTGCAGCTCGGTGCCAACCACTGCGTGGTCAGCTACAACTCGGCCGAGGCGCCGTACAACAGCTACAACGACATGGCGCTGCACGCCAACTGGGCGTACATGAACCTGTTCGAGGGCAACCGGTTCTTCGAGGGGTACGCCGACAACTCCAAGCTCGGCCAGGCCGGCCAGGATGAAACCGGCCCGGGCAACACCTGGTTCCGTAACTTCGCGACCGGCCAGCTGGGCTCGATCAACACCGCCACCGCCCGGCAGAACGTCATCGGCAACAAGGAGGGCCTGATCCGGCTGTCCGGCACCGACAACTACCACGCCGCCAGCATGGAGAACGGCGTCGTCAAGTGGGGCTCGCTGAGCGCGACATCCCGCATCCCCGCGTCGCTGTACCTGTCGGCGAAGCCGGCGTTCCTCGGCGGTACCCCGTTCCCGGTGTTCGGGCCGGGGCAGGCGGACTGGGGCGGCGCCAACCGGTTGCCGGCCACCAACCGGCCCCGCCCCTGACATTCCCACCGGCACCACCCGGGCAGGCGCCGCTCCCAGAGGAGCCTGCCAGGGTGGTGCCCCCTAACCGCGTACGGAAACGGAGATCGATCAGATGAGGAAGCGACTGGCATTCGCCGTCGCCGTCGGCGTCGCGGGCAGCCTCGCCCTGGCGGCGTGCGGTGGCGGGAAGTCGGGCGGCACCGCCGCCGCGCCCGCGGACCCCGCGACGGCATCCGGTGACATCACGGTGCTCACCAACCGGACCGACCTGGTGCAGGACGGCACCTTCCGCACCTACGTCGCCGAGTTCAACAAGACCTACCCCAAGGTCAAGGTGAACGTCCAGGGGGTCACCGACTACGAGGGTGAAGTCAAGATCCGGATGAACACCTCGAACTACGGTGACGTCCTGCTGATCCCGGCCGCGCTGGCCAAGGACAACTACCCGAGGTTCTTCGAGTCGCTCGGCGCGTCCGACGACCTGTCGAAGAAGTACCGCTACACCGACTACAGCACCGTCGACGGCAAGGTCTACGGCATCGCCCAGAACGGCAACGCCAACGGTTTCGTCTACAACAAAGCAGTCTGGCAGCAGGCCGGTGTCACGAGCCCCCCGAAGACACCGGACGAGTTCGTCGCGGCGCTTTCGGCCATCAGGACGAAAACCAGCGCCATCCCGTACTACACCAACTACCACGATGGCTGGCCGCTGACGAAATGGCAGGACGCGGTGGGATCGGCCAGCTGCGACACCAAGGCGGGCAACGACCTGGCCACAACCCAGTCGCCCTGGTCACCGGGGCACGACCTGTACACGATCGACACCCTGCTCTACACCATCGTCCACGACAAACTGACCGAGCCGGACCCGGCGACGACCAACTGGGAGAACTCCAAGAATCTGGTCGGCACCGGCAAAATCGCCACGATGTGGCTCGGATCCTGGGCGGTGTCCCAGATGCGCGATGCCGCCAAGAAAGCCGGCAAGAACCCCGACGACATCGGGTTCATGCCGTTCCCGACGCAGGTCAACGGCAAGTTCTGCGCCGTATCCGCGCACGACTTCGACCAGGCCGTCAGCAGCCATTCCAAGAACAAGCCGGCCGCCCGCGCCTGGCTCGACTGGTTCACCGACAAGTCCGGGTACGCCCAGTCGCAGGGCTCGATCCCCACCCTGAAGAGCGGACCGATGCCCGACACGCTGGTCGACTACACCCGCCTCGGGGTGCAATACATCGAACTCGACCAGAACCAGACCGCCCTCGTTAACAAGATCGACAACGCCGCCGAGGTCGGGCTCGCGAAACCGGACTACCGCCAACACCTCGTGGACGTCGCGCGCGGAGCGGCCAGCGGCAGTATCGACAACGTCTTCGCGGACCTGAACAAGAAATGGTCCGCCGGCATCAAGTCAGCGGGCGGGTGACGGCTCGCACTCCCATGACGACACCACCGACCGTGCCGGCCGACCGGCAACCGCTCCACCAGGCATGGCTCAAACCCGTGACACCATGGCTCTATCTGCTCGTACCGCTGGCCCTGCTGCTGACGTTCACCTACATCCCCGTATTGAACATGCTGTACTACAGCATCACCGCGTGGGACGGATTCAGCCCGGACAAACCGGTGACCGGTGCTGAGAACTATGTCGAGCTGTTCACCCGACCGGAACTGTTCCAGGTATTCGTCGTCAGCCTCTACTACCTGGCGGCGTCGTTCGT
>JAVHWE010000047.1:0-7012 GCA_032160285.1 Micromonosporaceae bacterium
GCGCCACCCGTACGCCGGCGACCTGGTGTATACGGCGTTCTCCGGGTCCCATCAGGACGCGATCAAGAAGGGATTCGAGGCCCTGAACCGGGACGCCGCGGCCGCCGGGGTGCCGGTCGACGAGTACGGGTGGGGGGTGCCGTACCTGCCGATCGACCCCAGGGACATCGGCCGCTCGTACGAGGCGGTGATCCGGGTCAACTCGCAGTCCGGCAAGGGCGGCGTCGCGTACGTCATGAAGGCCGAACACCACCTGGACCTGCCGCGCCGGCTGCAGATCGAGTTCTCCGGCGTGGTCCAACGCCACACCGACGACGCCGGCGGCGAGGTCGCGCCGCAGCGGATGTACGAGATCTTCGCGACCGAGTACCTGACGCCGCGCCGGCTCAAGCTGCACGACTACAGCAGCACCACCGTCGACGGCAAGGTCGAGGTGACCGTCTCGGTATCGCTGGACGGTACCGACCACGAGCTGCACGGGGCCGGTAACGGGCCGATCGACGCGTTCGTGCAGGCACTGTCCGAGGTGGACGTCAATGTGCGGGTCCTGGACTACGCCGAGCACGCCCTCACCGCCGGGGAGAACGCGCAGGCCGCCGCCTACGTGGAGTGCTCCGTAAACGGGGAGACGTACTGGGGTGTCGCGGTGGACGCGAACATCCTCACCGCGTCGCTGCGTGCGGTGGTCAGCGCGGTGAACCGGCCGGCATGATAATCACCATGCGTGTCGCTGCTGGTGTGACGGGCACGCATCGTTCACATTGAAGGAGTGAATGCTCCCTCACGCTCCGCAATGTCGTTTGTCGTCGCGCTGCTGACCGTCGGGGCGCTGACCACCGGCTGCGTCGCGGTCGGGGTCAGCGCGCCCGACGCCAGCAGCTCCACCGGCGCCGGCGGCCCGGCCGATACGGGCCTCAGCCCCGCGTCCGGCGCGAGCAGCCCGGTCTGGGCGGACGCCACCGGGCCGGCCGGTGGCGGTCCGGCCGCCGCGATCGACCCGGCCCAGGCCCGCCAGCAGCTCGGCGAGCTGGCGGTCGGCGCCGCGTCGTCGATGGCCGGATACAGCCGCGCCCGGTTCCCGCTCTGGCGCGATCGGGGCGGCAACTGCGACACCCGCGAGGTGGTGCTCAAACGCGACGGCCGGGACGTGCGGACCGACGCGAGCTGCCACATCGTCGCGGGGCGCTGGATCAGCCCGTACGAGAACAAGACGGTGACGGACGCGAGCACGATCGACATCGACCACATGGTCCCGCTGGCCAACGCCTGGCGGTCGGGCGCGGCGAGGTGGACCGACGCCAAGCGGTCCGATTTCGCGAACGATCTCGACCATCCGCAACTGCTCGCGGTTTCGGCGAGTACCAACCGGTCCAAGGGTGACCAGGATCCGTCCCAGTGGAAGCCGCCCAACCACGCGTACTGGTGTACGTACGCCGAGCGGTGGGTATCCGTCAAGCACTACTGGTTGTTGACGGTGACCGGTGCGGAGAAGGTGGCTCTGGTCGATATGTTGGGGACGTGCTGATGGCAGCGCAGCGGACCGCGAAGATCAAGCCCGGCCCGGGTGGCGTGATGACCGACGACGTCGGCGTGGTCACCGGGGACCTGACGGTGCGGACCGAACTCGACGACGCCGGCGGTGTGGTGGTACGGGTGCAGTACCAGGATGCCGACGAGTGGTACCTGGTCACCGGCGCGAAGACGACGCTGGCCGACCCGAAGGACCTCGACGCGGTCCACGACGTCGTGGTCGCGCTGCTCAACCGCCCGGAGGGGTGAGCGCGGGACCCGCCTGCTGGGCGGCGTCGTGGGCGGCGAGGCGGCCCTCGTGGGTTCGTTCGGCCTCCGTGACGGGGAAGTGACAGGCCGCCCGGTGGCCGGGGGCCAGTTCGATCAGCGGCGGCTCCTGCTCGGCGCAGCGGGCCTGGGCCTTCCAGCAGCGGGTCCGGAAGCGGCAGCCCGACGGCGGGTCGATCGGGCTCGGCACGTCCCCGGTCAGCAGGATGCGTTCGCGCTGGGCGTTGTCGCGGCGCACCGGGTCGGGTACCGGTACCGCCGACATCAGCGCCAGCGTGTACGGGTGCATCGGCGCGGCGTACAGGTCGTCGCGGGACGCCAGTTCGACGATCTTGCCGAGGTACATGACGGCGACCCGATCGGAGATGTGCCGGACCACCGACAGGTCGTGCGCGATGAACACATACGTGAGGTTCAGTTCGTCCTGCAGATCGTTGAGCAGGTTGACGACCTGGGCCTGGATCGACACGTCCAGGGCGGAGACCGGCTCGTCGCACACGATCAGCTTCGGGCGCAGGGCGAGCGCCCGGGCGATACCGATGCGCTGGCGCTGCCCGCCGGAGAACTCGTGCGGGTACCGGTTGTAGTGCTCCGGGTTGAGGCCGACCAGCGCGAGCAGGTCCTGGACGGCGCGCTTGGTGCCGTTCGGGGTGGCGATGCGCTGCACCCGCAGCGGCGCGCTGACGATCGTGCCGACCGTGTGCCGTGGGTTCAGCGACGAGTACGGGTCCTGAAAGATCATCTGTACCTCGCGGCGCAGCGGTCGCATTCGCCCGGTGGACAGGTGGGTGACGTCGCGGCCGTCGAAGATGACCTTCCCGCCGGTCGGCTCCAGCAGCCGGGTCACCAACCGCCCCATGGTGGACTTGCCGCAGCCCGACTCGCCGACCACGCCGAGCGTCTCACCGGTACGCACGGCGAAGTCGACGCCGTCTACGGCGCGGACGGCACCGACCTTGCGGCGCCAGACGATGCCGCGGGTGATCGGGAAGTGCTTCTCCAGCCCGCTGACGTCGAGCAGGTACTCGGTACTCGGCACGGATGCCTCCTTCGCGCGCGACGCCGCGCTGGTCACAGGTGGGGGGCGATATCCGCGGCGAAGAGCCGCCGGCGTTCGACCGGTGGCAGGTGGCAGGCGGCACCGTGGTGTTCGCCCTCGGCCAGCGTGGGTACGACCGTGCGGCATGGGATCCCGTCGCGCTCGGCGTACCGGCAGCGGGGGTGGAACGCGCAGCCCGGCGGCAGGGTGATCAGGCTGGGCGGCGAGCCCTGGATGGGCAGCAGCCGGTCGCGGACGTCGCGGTCCATCCGCGGCATCGAGCCGAGCAGGCCCCACGTGTACGGGTGCTCGGGGCGGGTGAACAGCTCGGCCCCGGCACCGTACTCGACCGCCTTGCCGCCGTACATGACCAGGATGTCGTCGGCCAGTTCGGCCACCACGCCCAGGTCGTGGGTGATGATGATGACCGCGGACCCGAACTCTGCCTGCAGGTCGCGGATCAGGTCGAGAATCTGCGCCTGTACGGTCACGTCCAGCGCGGTGGTCGGCTCGTCGGCGATGAGCAGTTCGGGGTTGTTGGCCAGGGCCATCGCGATCATCGCCCGCTGCCGCATGCCGCCGGAGAACTGGTGCGGGTAGTCGTCGACCCGCTTCGCCGGTTGCGGGATGCCGACCCGGTTGAGCAGCTCGATCGCGTGCCGACGGGCGGCTTTTCGGCTGGCGTCGTGGTGCACCCGGTACGCCTCGACGATCTGGTGCCCGACGCTGTAGTACGGGTGCATCGCCGACAGCGGGTCTTGGAAGATCATGGCCATCTTCCGGCCGCGCAGCTTGCGTACCGTCTCCGGGGCGGCCGAGATCAGCTCCTCGCCGTCCAGCCAGATCTCGCCCGACATCCGCACCTCGGCCCGCCGGTGCAGACCCATGATCGCCAGGCTGGTGACGCTCTTTCCGGAGCCGGACTCGCCGACGATACCCAGCGTGCGGCCCCGGTCGAGGCCGAACGACAGCCCGTCGACCGACTTGACCACGCCGTCGTCGGTAGGAAACCGCACCCGCAGGTCGCGTACCCGCAGGAACTGCTCGGCGGTCACAGCCGCACCCGCGGGTGCGGCTCGGCGGTCACAGCCGCACCCGCGGGTCGATGACCGCGTACAGCAGATCGACCAGCAGGTTGGCGACGATGATGAAGAACGCGCCCACCATGGTTACGCCGAGGACCTTGGGCAGGTCGTTGTTGTTGATCCCGTCGATGGCGTACTTCCCGATTCCGTTGAGGGAGAAGGTGCTCTCGGTCAGCACCGCGCCGCCGAGCAGGATCCCGAGGTCCAGGCCGAAGATGGTCACGATCGGGGTCAGCGCGGAGCGCAGGCCGTGCTTGATGACCACCGTCCGCCCCGGCAGGCCCTTGGCCCGTGCGGTACGGATGTAGTCCTCGCCCATCGTCTCCAACATGCCGGCCCGGGTCAGCCGTGCGTACCCGGCGGCGTTGAGGAAGGCGAGGGTGGTCCACGGCAGGATCAGGTCATAGGCCCACTCGGCCGGGTTCTGGGTGATCGGGGTGTAGCTGCCGCCCGCCGGCAGCAGGTGCAGGCCGTACGAGAAGATCGACAGTGACAGCAGGCCGGTGAAGAAGATCGGCAGCGACACGCCGGCCAGCGCGACGCCCATCGCGGCCCGGTCGAAGACGCTCCCCCGGCGCAGCGCGGACAGTACGCCGGTGGCGACGCCGGCCACCAGCCAGATCACCGCCGCCCCGCCGGCCAGCGAACCGGTGACGGTCAACCGGTCGAGCAGGTCGGGCCAGACCGGGTTCTGGGTGAGGAACGAGTACCCGAAGCACGGCGCCGGACAGTGCACCGTGGTCGGTCCGGTGTCGTAGTCGGCGCCGGCCACGATGGCCTTGACGAACCGGCCGTACTGCACGTAGATCGGATCGTTGAAGCCGAGCTTGTCGGTCATCTCCTTGACCTGTTGCGCGTTGGCCGACCGGCCGACGTACCGCGACGCCAGGTCCTGCGAGGACGCCCCGGCCAGCCGCGGTACCAGGAAGAAGATCGCGAACGTCACCGCGCTGACGACTCCCAGGAGCAGCACCGCCGCCAGCAGCCGCCGAATGATGTATCTGACCACACTGCTCGGCCGTGGTGGCCGGTGGATTCACATCCGCCGGCCACCGGTCGCCTTCACCTGCCTCACTGTGTCGTGACGCGGAAACTACGGACTACTTCACGCCCATCCACGCGTAGTCGTAGTAGCCGCCGAGTCCGTCGTTGACGTAGACGTTGCTGATCGTGGTCGGCCGGTACAGCAGAACCTTGGCCCACACGCCTGGCAGTATCACGGCGTTCTCCATGACCGTCTTGTCTACCTGGGCCCAGATCTTGTTCCGGGCATCCGCGTCGGTCGAGGCCAGGGCCTGGTCGACGAGCGCGTCAACCTCGGGAATCTTGACCCCGAGGTTGGAGTTGCCACCCTGCGGCCGGATGACCCGGCTGTCCACGATCTGCTGGAGGAAACCGAAGCCGTCCGGCCAGTCCGCACCCCAGCCGTAGATGATCAGGCCCAGGTTGTTGGCCTTGGCGTAGTCCGGCTTGCCCGCGTACAGCTTGACGTAGTCCGCCAGCGGGTACGGCTTGATGGTCAGCTTGATGCCCACCTTGGCCAACGCCTGCTGCATCGACTCCGCGGTGGCCTTCTCCTTGCCGCGTTCGGCGCGGAACGAGACGTTGGTCTCGAAGCCGTCCGGCTTGCCGCACGCGGCCAGCTCCTTCTTGGCCGAGTCGATGTCACCGTTCTTCTTGGACATGAAGTTGTACAGGTCGATTTTCTGCGCGCCCGGAAGTTGCGGCGGCATCAGGTTCGTGGCGATGTCCCCGCCGGCGTCACCGCCGTAGGCGCGCTGGTAGCCCTCATGGTCGACGGCGTACTCGACGGCCTTGCGGCAGTGGATGTTGTCCAGCGGCGCGACGTCGGAGTTGATGACCGTGAACCACAGTCGGGCCAGCGACGCCAGGTCGGCGTTCTTCTTGAGGTTCGGGTCGGCGAGGATCTTGCCCTGGGCGGCCGACTGCACACCGGTACCCTCCACCGCGATGTCCAGGGAGCCGGCCTGCAGCCGGTTGTCGATGTCATCGCCGTTGACGTTGAGCGCCACCTCGATCGTGTCCGGCAGCGCGGTCCGGTTGGGGTCGTTGGCCGGGTCCCAGTTCGGGTTGCGCTTCAACGTGAAGCTCTTGCCCAGGTTGTTCTGGTCGAACATGTACGGGCCGCTGGAGACCACGTGCTCCTTGTACTTCGTACCGGTGTCCTTGGCCACCGGTACCGGGATCGTCGCCGGCAGCATGGCGAAGTAGTCGAAGCCGCCGTACGGCTTGGCGAGGTGGAACACGATGGTCTGGTCGTCGGGCGTGTCGACCGCCTTCAAGCCCAGCTTGTTCGGGTCGCTGTCCTGATAGGGGCTGGTGTAGCCCTGCAGATCGAGGAAGTCGTTGAAGTACGTCGGCCCCTGGGTGAAGGTCGCCTTGTCCAGCGAGCGCTCGACCGCGTACTTGACGTCCTTGGACGTGATCGGGGTGCCGTCTTCGAATTTGACGCCCTTACGGAGCTTGTACGTCCAGGTCTTGGCGCCGTCGCTGGACACACCGAGCGACTCGGCCAGGTCGGGTACGAGCTCGGTACCGGCCTTGCCGGGCTTGGGCGCGAACATGGTCAGCGCCCGGCCGTACAGCCGGATGAAGTCCCACGAGTACCCGTAGTAGGTGTCGGCCGGGTCGAGGGAGTCCCAGTCACCGGAGTTCGCGAACCGCAGCGTGCCACCCTTCTTCGTGGACGCGCTGAAGACCTTGCCGACGGCCGCGTTGTACTGGGCCTGGGCCGTGTTGGTGCTGGTGGACGGGTTCGATTTATTTCCGTTACAGCCCGTGAGGGCCAAGGCGAACGCGACGCCAGCGGCGACCGCGGCGACAGCAGGCCTTCGCTTCATCTGTGACACACCCCTTCGTTCGGTACGAACCCGGTCCCTGCGGGGCCGGGCGGGTTACCCGTGTTCCCTTGCGATTACCGCTTGCGGCTACCGCGCCTCGGATCGAGGGTCCTGCTTTACCGCGCCCTCGGATCGAGGGTCCTGCTTTACCGCGCCCTCGGATCGAGGGCGTCCCGCAGCCCGTCGCCGAACAGGTTGAATGCCAGCACGGTAACGAAGATGGCGAGCCC
>JAVHWE010000052.1:0-2581 GCA_032160285.1 Micromonosporaceae bacterium
CCCCCCACGAGTGGCCGAGCGCGTCGTTGATCTCCTTGAACCGGTCCAGGTCGAGCAGGATGAGCCCGACCCGGGTACCGTCGCGGACCGCCGCGTCCAGCCGGTCGGCGAGCAACCGGCGATTGGGCAGCCCGGTCAGGCTGTCATGCAACGAGTCGTGGACCGCCTGGCGGCGCTCGTCGTCGAGGTCGTGGCGGTAGCGGCGCAGCACCGATACGCACAACAGGGCGATCGTCAGCCCCATCATGAACACCAGCGGTATGCCCTCGTCGAGGATCGAGTTGAGCCGGCGTAGCGAGGTCAGCTCGGCCCGTGACCGTACCCGGTGGCCGTCGAGCGCTCGGTCGATGGTGACCTGCAGGTGGTGGAAGGTGGGATCGGCCTCGGTCCGATCGAGCACCTCGACATGGACGCCGTCACGGCGGTCGAGCGCGTCGAATAGGCGCTCGCTGGCGCTCAGGTAGGCGGCGTGCATCCGCAGTACCGCGTCGGCGTCCCGCCGGTCCGCCGCGGTGCCCTCGGCGCGGATCCGATCGAGGGCGTTCACCAGGTCACGGGCGGCAGCCGTGCGGCCGGCGCGGAGCTCGTCGCTGGGTGCCAGCCGGTAGGCGCCGCCGATCTCCTCCTCGGCCTCGACCGCCCGGGCCGCGTCGGCGAAGTCGGCCGAGAGTCTGTTGGCCATGGTGACCCGACCGGCTGCGACCGCGGTGAGTTGCGAGGTGCCGAGGGCGAAGCCGCAGACTGCGATGATCACGATGACCAGGCCGGCGGCGGCGACGCGGCTCCACACGGCGACAGAGGTCGCAGCGCGCTGCCCAGCAGACAAGACACCCCCAAGTACGTCGAACCTGGCAATTTACCCGGCTTACCGCCAATCAGCCAATGAGCGGCTGAATTACCAAGGGTGGCCCGCTCAGCTGGTTTGCTGTACGCGATCGGTGTGAGATACGTGGAGCAGGGGAGAGACGTGATTGGTGGGAGCGCTGCGACGGGTGGAGGTCTGTGATGCGGGCGGTACGGGTGGAGCGCAACGGCGGTCCGGAGGTTCTGGAGATCCGGAAGGTCCAGGACCCGATGCCGGGCGACGGCGAGGTTCTGGTGGACCTGGCCGCCAGCGGGGTGAACTTCATCGACGTGTACGAGCGGACCGGGCTGTACCCGGTGCCGTTGCCGTTCACGCCGGGCCAGGAGGGCGCCGGTACGGTGTCGGCGGTCGGCCCCGGCGTAGCCGGCTTCGCCGTCGGTGACCGGGTCGGCTGGACGAACGTGCGGGGCAGCTACGCGGAGCGGGCCGTGGTCGCGGCCGACCGGCTGGTCGGGCTGCCCGACGGGGTGGACGCCGCGACCGCCGCCGCGCTGCTGCTACAGGGCATGACGGCGCAGTACCTGGTCCGATCGGCGTATCCGGTGCGCCCCGGTGACGACGTCCTGGTCCACGCCTGCGCCGGTGGGGTCGGGTTGCTGCTCACCCAGATCGTCAAGCACCTGGGTGGACGGGTGGTCGGCACGGCGTCCACGCCGGAGAAGGCGGAACTGGCGCGGGGCGCCGGGGCCGACCTCGTGGTCGGCTACGACGAGGTGCCGGACGCGGTGCGCGACTTCACCGCCGGGCGCGGCGTCGCGGTGGTCTACGACGGGGTCGGTGCGGCCAGCTTCGACGCCAGCCTGGCCAGCCTCGCAATCCGGGGCGCCCTGGTGTCGTTCGGCAACGCCAGCGGGCCGGTACCGCCGGTGGATCCGCTGCGCCTGTCGCGGGCCGGCTCGATCCAGTTCACCCGGCCTACCCTGGCGCACTACCTGCGCGACCGCGCGGAGCTGCTCGAACGTGCCGGTGAGGTGCTGGGCTGGGTCACCGACGGGACCGTCACCGTCCACATCGGTGGGCGGTACCCGCTGGCCGAGGCGGGCCGCGCGCACGCCGACCTCGAAGGCCGCCGGACCACCGGAAAGCTCATCCTCGTGCCCTGAGTCGGATCAGGCCGGGGTCAGCAGGCCACCGGCCACCACCACGGGTACCGACAGTGTCTTGTAGCCGACGTCGTCGAAGAGCACGATCACCCGGTCCTGCTCGTACCGCAGCACCATGCCCGCGCCCCACTCCGCGTGCCGGACCGTGCTGTGCACCGGGTAGGGCATGTTCTCCGCCGACCGGCGCGGCCCCGGTACCGGCTTGCGGTCGCAGTTGTCGCAGTGCCGGCACGCGCCGGCGAGCTGCTCGCCGAAGTACGCCAGCAGGTACTGCGCGCGACAGCCGCGGCCCTCGGCGAACTGGCGCATCATGTCGGTACGGGACCGCTGTACCGTCTGCTGCCGGCGTGCCTCCGCGACGGCCAGCCGGACCGCCTCGTCCGGCGCCGGCGCGAAGCGGGGGGCGGTGACCTTGCCGTTCGCCACCGTGACCGCGGCGCCGACCCGCTCCAGCAGGGCGATGTCGTGGCCCAGCCGGCGGGTACCCAGGCCGAGATCATGAGCCAGGTCGCTCTTGCGGACGGGGCCGTCGCGCAGCGCGGTGGCCAGCCGGGACAGTTCGGCCCGCTCGGGGATACCGCCGACGAAGAAGCGCTGCAACGCCATGTCCTCG
>JAVHWE010000073.1:0-2891 GCA_032160285.1 Micromonosporaceae bacterium
TGTCGGTCAGCGGACCGCAATGCACGGCGATCTCGACGCCGGTCGCGGCCAACCGGGCCAACCCGGCCTGCCGGTCGGCAGCGGATCCGGCATCCGCCGGGCCGTCCGATCCGGGCCCCGCCTGCCATCCGGGCACCGGACGCCGGCCCAGGATGGCGAAGCGCCGGGCACCACGTTCGGCGAGCCGCCCCGCTACCGCGAGCCCGATGCCGCCGGTACCGCCGGTGATGAGGTACACGCCGGTGGGGTCGACCTGGTACGGCCCGAAGTGGTCGGTGACTGCCGGCACGGGCGCGGTCCGGACCCGTTCGAGGATCGGCACGTAACGTTGGCCGCCTCGCTCCCGCACCTCCACGGCGGTACCCGTCGCACCGTGGTCGCCGCCGGCCGCTGCGGCGAGGCCGAGTTCGGCGAAGGCGAGCGCGAGGAGCTGATCGGCGTCCGCGGTCGTGAGATCGGTGTCCACAGTGGTCGCCGACACGTTGGAGTACTCCGCGTCCAACGACCGCAGCAGCGCCGCCATCCGGGTACCGGTCAGATCGGTGGGCCCGTCATCGGTACTGGACCTGAGGTGTACCAGCCGGAGCGCGTCCGATGCCCGCCCGACAAGAAGGCCCTGCAGCAGCCCGAGCCGCCCCGGCTCGTCGCGCGGCCCGATTGGCGGGTCGCCCGGCCGGTCCCCGGCGACGACGGCCAGATCGATCATCGCCGACACATCCGGGTACCGCCGGACCAGTACCTCGGCCAGTTCGCGCCCGGTCACCGCGTCGGCGAAGTCCAACTCGTACCCGTCGAGCGCGGTCCGGGTCAACCGGGGCAGCCGCGCGCCCTCGCGAACGATGACGAGGTTCTGACCGGACTCCCCCGCCAGGGCCGCCTCGATCGGCAGGGTGCTCTCGCGCCCCAGCACAAGCAGGCAGGTACCCGCGGTGGTCTGGCGGGCCGCGGCGGGTGCCGGTACCCACCGACGGCTCACCAGGGCGGGGGTGTGCGCGGTCGGGACACCGAACGAACGCGAGTGGTCGAACGGGTACAGCGGGAAGTCCACGCGCCGGCCCGGTCCGCCACCCCACACCGACCAGTCGATGTCGCCGCCACTCACCCAGCAGGCCATCGCGGAGTCCAGGTCGGTCGGCGGCGCCGCATCGGGCGCGGGCCCACGTTCGGCGACGCCGTGGTGTAGTCCGGTCGCCGGCTCACCGGCGAGATGGGCGCGCAGCCGCTCGCGCAGTTCCGCCGGGTCGGCGCAGCGCACCGCCAGCCTGGCGGCGAACACTTCACGCCCGGTGCGCGCCGTGTACGCGAGGTCGGACAGGTACGTCGGTCCGGCGGAGCCGGCCCGGTCGAGCCGGTCGAGGAGCCGGCGGGCGTACTCACGACGCCTGCCCACATCGCGGGCCGACAGCACCACCACTTCTTCGCGCCCGGGCCGGGGTCCGCCGGCCACGGCGGCGTCCACCGCGGGGGGTTCCTCCACGATGAGGTGGGCGTTGCTGCCACCGAAGCCGAACGAGCTGACACCGGCACGGCGCGGTACGGTCGTGCCGTCGATGATCGGCGGCGTCGGCCACGGCTGTGGCCGGTCGACCACCCAGAACCGGTCGTCCACCAGGTCGATGTGCGGGTTCAACTCGGCGAAGTGCGGATTGCCGGGCAGCATCCGGTGCCGCATGGCGAGCAGGACGGTCAGCAGCCCGGCGATGCCGGCGGCGGACTCGAGATGCCCGATGCTGGCCTTCACCGCGCCGAGCGCGCACCGGCTGGTCGCCGCCGACGGATCGGCCACGGCCTCCGCGCCCGCCCGCGCGAACGCCTCCCGCAATCCGGCGACCTCGATGGGATCGCCCAGCTCGGTCCCGGTCCCGTGGGTTTCGATGTACGAAATGGTGTTGGCCGGCACCCGCGCGCTGCGCAGGGCGCCCAGTACCGCCTCCGCCTGGCCGGACGGGCGCGGCGCTGTCAACGAGTGCGCGCGGCCGCCATGGTTGACCGCGGAGCCCAGGATCAGGCCGTGGATCCGATCGCCGTCGGCCCGCGCCCGCGACAGCGATTTGAGGACGACCGCACCGGCACCCTCACCGCGTACGTAACCGTCGGCGGACCGGTCGAAGGTGCCGCACCGGCCGGCGACGGACAGCATGCCGGCAGCCGAGAGGGCCGCGAACCAGGTCGGCGACAGCGCGACGTTGACGCCACCGGCGATGGCCAGGTCGCATTCGCCGACCCGCAGCGCCAGACAGGCTCGGTGCAGCGCCACCAATGAGCTGGCGCAGGCGGTGTCGATCGCCTCGCTGGGCCCACGCAGGTCCAGCAGGTACGACACCCGGTTCGGGACGATGCTGTGCACATTGCCGGTGGCCAGATGTCCACTGTGGGCGGTTCCGGCGCGGCTGAGCAGCTCGAAGTAGTCACTGAGGGTCACGCCGGCGAAGACCCCGGTCCGGGATCCGGCGAGCCGCCGCGGATTGCGGCCCGCGTCCTCGATCGCGTGCCAGCACACCTCCAGGAACAGGCGTTGCTGCGGATCCATCAGCTGTGCCTCGCGGGGCGAAATGCCGAAGAACGCCGCGTCGAAACCTACGACGTCGTCGAGAAAGCCCCCGCGGATGCCGGTAGTGTCGCCGGCCAGCGGGTGCCCCGGCGGCGGCGCGCCGACCAGGTCCCGGCCGGCCAGCAGGTGGTCGGAGAATGACTCCAGATCCGGGGAACCGGGGAATCGGCCGGCCATGCCCACCACGGCGATCGGCTCGGGGCCGTCCGGCGGCGTCGATCGGGCCGCCGCCAGCGGGCCCGGCGTCGGCCCGGCCGACAATGAGCCCGGCGTCGGCCCGGGCGACAATGGGGCCGGCGTCGGCCCGGCCGACAATGGGGCCGGCGGCGGCGGGGCGGCG
>JAVHWE010000118.1:0-6784 GCA_032160285.1 Micromonosporaceae bacterium
TCAGCGCCTCCTCGACCGTCTGCACCGCGCGGTCGACGCCGGCGCAGTAGCCCCGGGGCTTGGCGAGCAGGACGCGCTTGCGGATGTCGGTCACCCGCCCATGGTACGAGCCCGCGCCGTGCCGCCAGGGTGAGCCGGACCACCCGTAGGCTGGGCGCGTGACCGAAGCCGCCACCACCGGCGCCCCGGCGGCGACACCCGCGTCGGGCGCAACACCGGCGTCGACCGCGGAACACCCGTGGCCGGTCCGCATCGTCAGCCAGAAAATCTCCGCCTGGATCAGCAGGCTGGGCTGGATCTGGGTGGACGGCCAGGTCGCGCAGATCAGCCGGCGGCCCGGTACGAGCACGGTCTTCCTCACGTTGCGGGACCCATCGGCGGACCTCAGCCTGACCGTCACCACCAATCGGGACGTACTGGACCTCGGCGCGCCGAACCTGACCGACGGCGCCCGGATCGTCGTCCACGCCAAGCCGGACTTCTACCCGGCGCGGGGCACGCTCAGCCTGCGCGCCGACGAGATCCGCCAGGTCGGCGTCGGCGAACTGCTGGCCCGCATCGAACACCTCAAGAAGCTACTGGCCGCCGAGGGGCTGTTCGCCCGCGAACGCAAGCGGCGGCTGCCGTTCCTGCCGGGCCGGATCGGGCTGGTCACCGGCCGGGCCAGCGCCGCCGAGCGCGACGTCCAGACGAACACCCGCCGTCGTTGGCCGGCGGTCGAGTTCCGGACCATCAACGTGGCGGTACAGGGGCCGACGGCGGTACCGCAGCTGATCGACGCGCTGAACGTGCTCGACCGGGACCCGACGATCGACGTGATCGTACTGGCCCGGGGCGGTGGCTCGATCGAGGACCTGCTGCCCTTCTCCGACGAGGCGCTGTGCCGGGCCGTGTTCGCCTGCGGTACACCGGTGGTCTCCGCGATCGGCCACGAGACCGACGCGCCGCTGGTCGACTACGTCGCGGACGTACGCGCGTCCACGCCCACCGACGCGGCCAAGCGGATCGTGCCCGACCTGGGCGAACAGGTGGCCCTGCTCGACCAGGCCCGGCACCGGCTGCGGCGGGGTGTCGGTCACCTGATCGACCGCGAGCGGCGCCACCTCGACGCGATCCGCAGCCGGCCGGTACTGGCCCGGCCGGAAACCATGATCGAAACGCGGGCGATGGAGGTCTCGTCGCTGCGCGACCGCGGTACCCGCACCCTCGATCACCGGCTGGACCGGGCCGGCGCGGAACTGGCTCACACCCTGGCCCGGCTGCGGGCGCTGTCACCCGCGGCGACGCTGCAGCGGGGGTACGCGATCGTGCAGGCCGCCGACGGCGCGGTGGTCCGGTCCCCGGCGGAGGTCCCGCCGGCGGGTCGGCTGCGGATCCGGCTGGCCGGCGGCGAGCTGACCGCGACCGCGGACGGGTGAGCCCGGCGGGCACACCTAGGATGGGCACCGTGAGTGCTGACGCGCCGGACACAGATGCGCCGGAGTTGAGCTTTGAGCAGGCACGGGCCGAGCTGATCGCGGTGGTCGAGAAGCTGGAGGCCGGTGGTAGCACGCTCGAGGAGTCATTGGCGTTGTGGGAGCGTGGCGAGAGCCTCGCCGCGGTGTGCCAGCGGTGGCTCGACGGTGCCCGCGCCCGGCTGGACTCCGCCCGCGCCGGTTAGCCGATCACCTTAGAGCCTCAGTCTTAGCCTCAGCGCAGCGAGGCGGCCAGGTCGGCGAGTTCGCCGTCGGTGGCCCGGCCGACCACGATCACCGTCCGGTTGGTCTCGCTGAGGACGAGGGCGTGGTCACGGCGAGATGAGATGTACCGGTGCCATTGCTGGTTGCCGACCGTGACGTCGCCGTCGGCGCGCGAACCGGCGCCGAGTTCGGCCGAGAGCAGCGCACCGGCCATGACGTTGCTTTCCACCAGTTGCGCGGTCGCACCAGTTGAGCTGCGGAAACCAACCCGGAGTACGGCACCGGCGTCGCCGCGCCGAAACGCCGAGCTGACCGGCTGCCACCCCGGTGGCACCACCGCCTCGGCCACCGGGAACGCGCTGGCGACCCGGGCGTCCGAGTACGCGGCGGTCGGATCGACCAGGGTCGGGCTCTCGCCGCCGAGGAACCGGTACGCGGCCAGCAGGACGAAGATCGGCACCAGGAGGACGAGCAGGGAGAACGCCATGTCACGGGGCGATCGGCCGAGACGCCGGGGAGCCCCGGCGGATAAGGCAGGCTGCACGCACCCATCTTCGCTGATGCCGACGCGTCATGCCGCCCCGGGGGACCGCCGGGCCGTGTCGCGGCCGGTCGGGTGCTCGCCACCGCGATCTGCCAGGATTGCGGTATTCACCCGCCGCTCACAGCCAGGATGCGCCGCATGGTCGAGTCGACCCCCACCCACCCCCGCAAACCCCAGGAGCCGGACCGCAACCTCGCCCTTGACCTGGTACGGGTCACCGAGGCGGCGGCGATGGCCGCCGGGCGCTGGGTGGGCCGTGGCGACAAGGAGCGCGGCGACGGCGCGGCCGTCGACGCGATGCGACGATTGATCAACTCGGTACCCATGCGCGGTGTCGTCGTGATCGGCGAGGGCGAGAAGGACAACGCGCCGATGCTGTTCAACGGCGAGAGCGTCGGCGACGGTACCGGCGCCGAGGTCGACGTGGCGGTCGATCCGATCGACGGCACCACCCTGATGGCCAAGGGCATGCCCAACGCCATCGCCGTGCTGGCCGTCACCGAGCGAGGCGCGATGTTCGATCCGAGCGCGGTCTTCTACATGGAGAAGCTCGCGGTCGGCCCGGAAGCGGCCGATGTGATCGACATCAACGCGCCGATCGCCGACAACCTGCACCGGATCGCGAAGGCGAAGCGTAGCGGTGTGTCCGACGTGACCGTATGCATCCTCGACCGACCGCGTCACGAGAAACTGGTCGAGGACGTCCGCCAGACGGGTGCCCGGATCCGGTTCATCACCGACGGCGACGTCGCCGGTGCGATCAGCGCCGCCCGGGAGGGCAGCGAGGTCGACGTGCTGGTCGGCATCGGCGGTACCCCGGAGGGGATCATCGCGGCCAGCGCCCTGAAGTGCCTGGGCGGCGCGATGCAGGCGAAACTGTGGCCGCGCGACGCGGCCGAGCGGGAGAAGGCGCTCGCCGCGGGGCACGACCTCGATCGGGTACTGACCATCGACGACCTCGTGACCGGCGACAACGTCTTCTTCTGTGCCACCGGTGTCACCAGCGGCGACCTGCTCAAGGGGGTCACCTACCGGTCGAACGGCGCGCACACCCAGTCGATCGTGATGCGCTCCAAGAGCGGTACCACCCGGGTGATCGACTCGTACCACCGACTGGAGAAGCTCAACATGTACTCGGTCGTCGACTTCGGCGGATCCCCCGACGAGGACTGACGACATGCGGCCCGGCGTCGCGGTCAGAGCGATGCTCTCGGAGCGTGGCAGCGATCCGACCGGTATGCGAGACTCAGGCTCATGACCGCCGCCTCGATTCGGGCCCGGGTGCGTGCCGAGATGACCGAGGAGATCAAGACGGTCGCGCGGCAGCATCTCGCCGCCGACGGCGCGAACCTTTCGCTGCGCGCGGTGGCCCGCCAACTCGGCATGGTCTCGTCCGCGGTGTACCGGTACTTCGCCAGCCGCGACGACCTGCTCACCGCGTTGATCGTGGACGCCTACGACGCGATCGGCGCGGTCACCGAACAGGCCGAAGCGGCCGTCGACCGTGCCGATCTGCTCGGCCGCTGGCTGGCCACCTGCCACGCAGTACGCGACTGGGCGGCGGCGACACCGCACGAGTACGCGCTGATCTACGGCAGTCCGGTGCCGGGGTACCGCGCACCGGTGGACACAATCGAGCCGGCCACCCGGGTACCGGTGTTGATCGGCGGAATCCTGCGGGACGGCTTCGCCACCGGCGCGCTCACGGCCGAGTCCGGCGAACCGGTACCGCCCCAGGTTCGCGCCAACCTCACCCCGGCCGCTGAACAGATCTCTCCCGGCGCGCCTCCCACCCTGCTGGCCCGGGGCATGACGGCCTGGATCCACCTGTACGGCGCGGTGAGCTTCGAACTGTTCGGCCACCTCACCAACGTGATCGAAGACCGTGACGGGTTCTTCGAGTACCAGATGCGCTCGGTCGCCGGGCTTCTCGGCCTGGCGGGGTGACGAGCCGATGGCCGTCGAGATCGTGTACGAGACGCATGCGACGACAACCGACAACGAGGCCGGTATCGCGACCGGATGGCTGCCCGGTGAGCTGTCGGCGGCCGGTCGCGACCAGGCGCGTGAACTCGGCCGGCGCCGACGCGGCGAGACACCGACGGCCGTCTTCGTCTCCGACCTGGCCCGCGCGGTGCAGACCGCGGAGATCGCCTTCGGCGGTAGCGGCGTCCCCGTCCACCTCGATCCGAGGCTGCGGGAGTGCAACTACGGCCGGCTCAACGGCGCGCCGGTGACCACGGTCGCCGCCGAGCGTCGCCACCGTATCGACATTCCGTTTCCCGCCGGCGAGAGCTACCGCCAGGTGGTGGACCGGACCGCCGAGTTCCTGGCGGATCTCGCGGCCGGGCGGGACGGTTCGCGGATAGTGCTCATCTCGCACTCGGCCAACCGGTGGGCGCTCGACCACCTACTGAACGGGGCGGACCTGGCGGAGCTGGTCGACGCACCGTTCGACTGGCAGGAGGGTTGGCGCTACGTACTGGGATAGCCGGCACTGGGATAGCCGGCACTGGGATGGAAGGCTCAGCCCTCGGACGAGTGGCCGGGGAAGAGGTGGGCGGCCGGGTCGATGACGATGGCGGCGTTGTTGACGGCGGTGGCCGCCTCGCCGAAGCCGACCGCGATCAGGCGTACCTTGCCGGGGTACTCGCTGATGTCACCGGCGGCGAAGACGCGCGGCTGCCGGGTGGCCATCGTGGTGTCGACGAGGATATGCCGCTTGTCGATTTCCAGGCCCCAGCCGGTGAGTGGGCCGAGGTCGGCGGTGAAGCCGAGGGCGGCCACCACCGCGTCGGCGGGCAGTTCCCGGATCTCGCCGCCGGGCAGCGCCACGTCGACGCCCTCCACCCGTTTGTCCCCACGGATCCGGGACAGCTGGGCGTTGACGATCAACGGGATGTCGAGCGCCTGCACTCGGGCGACGGTGCCGGCGTGGGCGCGGAACTTGTCCCGCCGGTGCACCAGGCACACCGACCGGGCGATCGGATGCAGGGAGAGCGCCCAGTCGAACGCCGAGTCACCGCCGCCGACGATCACCACGTCCTGGTCGGCGAGGTCCTCGAGGTGCGGCACGAAGTAGAGCACGCCGTCACCGGCGAACTCACCGGCCGAAGGCAGCGGGCGGGAGGTGAAGCTACCCAGGCCACCGGTGATGATGACGGCCCCGCAGCACAGCGACTCACCGGTCGACAGGGTGATCAGTGGTTTCCCGCCGACGTAGGTCAGCTCGTCGGCCCGGACGCCCAGCAGGTACTCCGGTTCGTACTGGGAGGCCTGTTCGACGAGGTTGGCCACCAGATCGCGGCCCTTGATCGCCGGAAATCCGGCGACGTCGTAAATGATCTTTTCCGGGTACATCGCGGATACCTGGCCGCCCGGTTCGGGCAGCGCGTCGATCACGGCGACGGACAGTCCACGGAAGCCCGCGTAGTACGCGGCGAACAGCCCGGTCGGTCCGGCACCGACAATGGCCACGTCGACGTCCCGCATTCGCAGCTCCTCCGCAGGTGACCACAGTTGTCCAGAAGGTACGGCGGCGTGGCGCCGCCGGCAAGGCTCCGCGCAGCGGATTCGCTACCCAGGCAGTAACAGTGTGTCACCATCGGCGGCCGACGCGCGCGGCCGGGCGGGTCGCCGACGCCGGAACACCACTCCGGCGATCATTCCGCTGACGAATCCGCACAGATGCCCCTGCCAGGAGACATGGGGGTCGCCGGGCAGCACTCCGAGCAGCTGCCAGCCGTACAGCAGGCCGATCAGGAGCGTGACGGCGATGTTCCACCATGACCGCTCGACGACGCCGCGTACAAGCAGGAGTCCGAAGTATCCGAAGATAACGCCGCTGGCGCCCACCACGATCGTCCGGGGGTCACCGATCAGCCACACCCCGAGCCCGCCCGCTACCATGATCAGCGCCGTGGAGAGCACGAACCGGCGGGTACCGGCGGCCAGCGCGAACGTGCCGAGCAGGATCAATGGCACGCTGTTGGCCGTCACGTGTGCGAAGTTGGCGTGCAGGAACGGGGCCAGCACGATGCCGTCGAGGCCGTGCAGGACATGCGGCTGGATGCCGCCGTCGCGCTGAAGTCGGCCGCCGGAAAGGTTGTCGATCAGCTCGATCCCGAACAGGACCGGGACGACGGCGCACATCACCACGAAGGCGCGACCGAGCGCGGCGTAGAAGGCGTCGCTGCCGATCTGGCCGGGGTCCCGGTCGGCCGCCGGCGCCATCGGGGTCGGCACCCGGTCGGTCGTCATGTACCCGTGGTACCAGGCGGTGGGCCGGAGCGCCACCGCGGGGTGACCGTGGGCGACGGCGGGGAACGGTCGTACGGACCGCTCCCCGCCGACGGTCGCCCCGAGGCGGGCCCGTGCAAGGTTTCAGTACCAGCCCTTGGACAGCCAGTTGGTCCAGGCGCCGCACGGGGTCTTGTACCGGTTCTTGATGTAGTCGAGGCCCCACAGGATCTGGGTCGCCGGGTTTGTCTGCCAGTCGGCGCCGACGGCCTTCATCTTCGAACCGGGCAGCGCCTGCGCGATGCCGTAGGCGCCGGACGGG
>JAVHWE010000148.1:0-3139 GCA_032160285.1 Micromonosporaceae bacterium
GACGTCGTCCGCCACGGTGCTGGCCGTCATCCTCACCACCGCCCTGGCGTTCGCCGTACCCGCCACGGCAGCGTCGCCAGACGCGGCACCACAACAAGGAGCGCAACACCACCGAGCGCCACACCAAGTAGCGCCACACCAAGTAGCGCCACCGGAGGCGGCGGCTTCCGGCGCAGCCGGGCCGGTGACACCGGTCGGGCCCACCACCGCGGCCGCGCCGGCGGGGCCGGCCACCATCCATCGTGGCCAACCGAAGACGATCACCCTGTTCACCGGCGACCGCCGCCTCGTCGCGCCGGACGGTAGGAGCGTCACGACGCTACCGACGCCCGGACGGGAGACCGCGCGGCTGCTCACCCAGCGCATCGGTGGGCGCCTGTCGGTCATCCCCACCGACGCGCTCACTCTGATCAACGCCGGCCGGGTGGACCGGCGGCTGTTCGACATCACCACGCTGATCGAGGACGGCTACGAGGACAGCAGCGGCAAACTGCCACTGATCATCACGTACGAGGGTGGTGCGGCCGGCGAGCGGACGGTCCGTAACACCGCGTCCGCCGCCCGTGCGGACGTGGTCCACGATCTGCCGTCGATCGACGGATTCGCCGTCAAGGCGGACCCGGCGAACCTCGGCGGTTTGTGGAACTCACTGACGGAGCCGACCGCGGCGGTCGGCAACCGGGCCGTCCGCGCCGAGATCGGCCGGATCGGACTCGACGGTCGACGCCGGATCCTGCTCGATTCGAGCGTGCCGCAGGTCAACGCGCCGGCGGCGTGGGCGGCCGGGTACACCGGTGCGGGGGTATCGGTCGGCCTGGTCGACAGCGGGGTCGACGAGACCCATCCCGATCTGGCCGGCCGGGTGGTCTCCCGCGACTTCACCGGTGCCGGCGACACGCGCGACTACGTCGGACACGGTACCCACGTGGCGTCCACCATCGCCGGTACCGGCGCCGCGTCCAACGGCCGGTACCGGGGCGTGGCCCCGGGGGCGAAGATCTACAGCGCGAAGGCGTGCGGCTTCTTCTGTAACGACTCCGACATCGTCGCGGCGATGCAGTGGCTGTCGACCGACGTCAAGGTACCCGTGGTGAACCTGAGCCTGGGCACCCCGGACGAGCCGGGCCTCGACGACCTCGAGCGTGCGGTCGGAGATCTCAGTGCCGCGAACGGCACGCTGTTCGTGGTGGCCGCCGGCAACAGCGGCGAACAGGGTGCGACGGTCGCGTCCCCGGCCAGTGCGGACAACGCCCTTGCCGTCGGCTCGGTGAGCAAGCGGTCGGCGGGCGGCCAGAGCCCGGGCGGATCGAACTCCGGCGGGCCCGGCTCCGGTGGGGAGGAACGGTACTCGCCCTTCTCCAACCCGGGTCCCCGGCTCGGCGACGGCATCCTCAAGCCGGAGATCGCGGCACCGGGCGAGAACATCACCGCCGCCCGTAGTGCCGACAGTTTCGGCGAGAGCGGGCCGTACGTCACCATGTCCGGTACGTCGATGGCGACGCCGCACGTCACCGGGGCCGCCGCCATCCTTGCCCAACAGCACCCGGACTGGAAGTACCCACAGTTCAAGGCGGCACTGATGGGCTCCGCCGTACCGGTCGACAAGGCCAACGTCTTCCAGACCGGTGCCGGTCGCCTCGACGTCGGTCGGGCCGTCACCCAGACCGTCACCACCGCACCGCCCGGTATCACGCTCGGTCAGCACCGTGACCCGGAGGACGCGGCCGCGCGGCCGTCCACCCAGACGGTCGTGTACCGCAACGCCGGCACGGCCGCGGTCACCCTGAACCTGGCAGTCGACGCGCGCGATCCGAAGAACCAGCCGGCGCCGGCCGGCATGTTCACCCTGGGCGCCACCCGCCTCACCGTGCCGGCCGGCGGCCAGGCCTCCGTGCTGATCACCGGCGACGCCCGGCTGGCGACCAGGGCCGGCGTCTACGGCGGCTCACTCGTCGCGACCGACGCCGCCGCCAACGGCAGCGTCGGTGCCGGTACGCCGCTGGTGCGGACCCCGGTCGGGCTGGAGAAGCTGCCGCAGGAGTTCGAGCTGACCGTCAACAACGTCAACCGGCAGGGCCGGCCGACCGACCAGGCCAGGGTGATCATCGCGGGCCTGGACAACGGGTACCTGGAGGCCGTCGCGGACGTCGACGCCGACTCGATCCAACGCCGCCTCCCGAAGGGTCGCTACCTGGTCACCTCGACCATTGTGGACCCCGGCCCGCGCCGCGAGGTCACCTCGTTGACGCAGCCGGATCTGGTGCTCGACCGGGACATGGCGCTCGACCTGGACGCCCGGCTCGGTAAGCCGGTCAGCGTCGACGTCACCAAACGCGACGCCGTGATGGTGGCGGGCTTCTTCAACATCACCGCAACCGTCGACTCCGGGTCGCTTCTCGGTTTCGGTGTCGGCGGCCCGAGCTTCGCCGATCTGTACAGCGCCAATCTGGGCGGCGGTGCCGCCGACCACGTCAGCACCCAGCTCAGCGCGCACTTCGCGCAGCGGCAGGCCGACGGCGGCACGGTCGACAGCCCGTGGACGATAGCGGTCGGGCTCCGCGAAAGCGGCCGGATCCTGGACGGGTACCACCGGACCGTGCGCGACGACGAACTGGCGACGGTCGAGAACCGGTTCGCGGCGGTGGCGACCCGCAAGTCCGATGTGACGAAGGTGAACACCGCGGTGTGGCCGGACTCGGGACCGGACGACTGGGCCGGATCGACCACAGTGGACCTTCCGGGCAGGCGTACCGACTACTACGCCTCCGAGGGCGGGGTCACCTGGAAGGCGGACGTGTTCCACGAGGTGGCCGGGGCGCAGGAGGAATTTCCGGACGTACCGGCGTACCTGAACAGCTTCAGCCAACCCGCCCAGGCGTATGTCGCCGGACGGACCTACCACGAGTCGTGGAACACGGGCGTATTCGGCCCCGCGTTCGTCACTCCCGGCCCCGGCGAGTCCGGCCTCAACCGGACCGCCAACACCTTCGATCTCGAACCGACCCTGTACAGCGACGACCACGGACGGTCGGCCAGCAGCACGACGGTGGCCGCGTTCATGCGGTTGAGCCGCGACCGCGACGTCATCTATGAGGGCGAGGGGCAGGCCGGCGGCTTCGACGTGCCGGCCGCGGACGGG
>JAVHWE010000163.1:0-7945 GCA_032160285.1 Micromonosporaceae bacterium
GACCAGGTCGGCCAGGTCCTCGCGGTCGGCGGCCCGGAATTCCAGCGGGCGCCGGTACAGCACGATGCGGGGCGGTACGCCGTGGCGGCCGGGGCGGCCGGGCAGGAGCCGGGCCAGCGGGACCTCACCGTCCTCCAGGACGTCGGAGTCGTAGACGTTGAGGTCGGGCGGGACGTCCTCGACCGCGAACTCCACGCCGGCCAGTTCCTTGGCGAACCGCTGCTCCAGCGCCTCGACCGTGTCCAGCACAAGATCGTCGAAGATTTCGGCTCGGGTGCGCGACAGCGGCGCCGAGGCCGGGACCAGCCTCCCGCGCAGGCCGCGTCCGTGACGGTCGCGGCCGCGACGGCCCGGACCACTGCGGCGATGATCAGGACTGGTCACGCCGAAAGCGTAGCGCCGGTCGCCGACTCACCCGTACGGCCCGTCGCCCGGGCGTGTCCCATTCGTGATCATCGAGCACCCGGCGTGTCGCGGCCCACCGGCGCGCGCCGTCCGTTGTAGAGAGATAACGTTCCGCCGTGAGGTCACCACGGCGCTGCTCCCGCAATGGCTGCCCGAGGCAGCCCGTCGCGACGCTGACCTACGTCTACGCCGATTCGACCGCGGTGGTCGGTCCCCTGGCCTCGTTCGCCGAGCCCCACTCGTACGACCTGTGCGAGCCGCACGCACGGAGCCTGACCACCCCGCGCGGCTGGGCGCTGGTCCGTCACGACGGCGAGTTCGAACCCCCGCCGCCCAGCGCGGACGACCTGGTGGCGCTCGCGGAAGCGGTTCGGGAGGCCGGCCGCCCGCCCAGCCAGCGCGACGATCCGAGTGGTGATCTCGGACAACACGTCGGCCGCCGCGGTCACCTCCGGGTCATCCCACCCCGGTCCTGATCGCGCGTTAGATGTGCGTCCACGCTTCGGTGAGGACGGCGCGCAGGATCTGTTCGATCTCGACGAAGTGGGACTCGTCGCAGATCAACGGGGGTGCGAGCTGGATGACCGGGTCGCCGCGGTCGTCGGCGCGGCAGTACAGGCCGGCGTCGAAGAGGGCCTTCGACAGGAAGCCCCGCAGCAGCCGTTCGCTCTCGGCGTCGTCGAACGTCGTCATGGTGGCCCGGTCCTTGACGAGTTCGATGCCGAAGAAGTATCCGTCCCCGCGGACGTCGCCGACGATCGGCAGGTCGGTGAGGCGCTCCAGGTACGACCGGAACAGCCCCGAGTGTGCCCGGACGTGCCCGTTGAGGTCCTCGCGATCGAAGATGTCCAGATTGGCCAGCGCGACCGCGGCGCCGACCGGGTGGCCGCCGTAGGTGACGCCGTGGGCGAATGAACTGCCGCCGGTCAGGAACGGTGCGGCCAGCGGGTCGCTCGCGATCATCGCGCCGAGCGGCACGTACCCGGAGGTCATGCCCTTGGCGCAGGTGATGATGTCGGGGAGGTAGCCGTACCGGTCGGCACCGAAGAACTCGCCGAGGCGGCCGAACCCGCAGATCACCTCGTCCGAGACCAGGAGCACGTCGTAGGCGTCGCAGATCTCGCGTACCCGTTGGAAGTATCCGGGCGGCGGCGGGAAGCAGCCGCCAGCATTCTGGACCGGTTCCAAAAAGACCGCCGCCACGGTGTCGGGGCCCTCGAACTCGATGGCCTCCGCGATCCGGTCCGCGGCCCAGCGCCCGAACTGCTCGGGCGTATCGCCGGAGCCGGGCGGTCGCCGGTAGTAGTTGGTGTTCGGTACCCGGGTGGTCGATGGCACGAGCGGTTCGAACTCCTGCTTGAGGACGGGTAGTCCGGTGATCGACAGCGCGCCCATCGAGGTGCCGTGGTACGCGATCGCCCGCGAGATCGCCTTGGTCTTCATCGGCTTGCCGACCTTCTTGAAGTAGCTGCGGGCGAGCTTCCACGCGCTCTCCACCGCCTCCGAGCCGCCGGTCGTGAAGAACACCCGGTTGAGGTCGCCGGGGGTGAGGTCGGCGAGCCGGTCGGCCAGCTCGATGGCCTTCGGGTGGGCGTAGGACCACAGCGGGAAGTAGGCCAGCTCGGCGGCCTGTTTAGCGGCGGCCTCGGCGAGTTCGGTCCGGCCGTGTCCGACCTGGACCACGAACAGCCCGGACAGCCCGTCGAGGTACCGGCGGCCGTTCGCGTCGTACACGTACGCCCCGGACCCGCGCACGATCACCGGCACCTCGGCCTGTGCGTACGCGGACAGCCGGGTGAAGTGCATCCAGAGGTGGTCGCGGGCGGCTGCGGACATGGCGTCGCTCGAACGGTGTTCGCTGGTCCGCTCGCCGGGCGCGCTCACCGGGTTCCCCACGCGTAGGTCTGCTTGGTGAGCTTCAGGTACACGAATGTCTCCGTCGCGGTGACCCCCGGGACCAGCCGGATCGTGTCGTTGAGCAGGCGGAGCAGGTGATCGTCGTCGGTGCACACCAGCTCGGCGAGCACGTCGTAGCCGCCGGCGCAGATCACCACGTAGTCGACCTCCGGGATCGCGGCGATGGCGTCGGCGGCCGGTCGGATGTCGCCGGTGATCTTGACACCGACCATGACCTGGCGGGAAAAGCCGAGCATCAACGGATCGGTCACCGCCACGATCTGCATCACGCCGCCGTCCAGCAGCCGCTGGACCCGTTGCCGCACCGCCGCCTCGGACAGGCCGACCACCTTGGCCAGGCCCGCGTACGACATTCGGCCGTCCCGCTGCAGCTGCTCGATGATCCGTTTGTTCGCCTCGTCCAGCGCCGGCTCCGTCACACCAAGGATTCTCACTCGGGGGTTTCAGTTTGGCAACCGAATCCGTTGGGTTGAGCGCCCAAAATCGATGATTCCGCAGGCACGCTGGACGGCGGCCCGGCCGTTACCCCGGGGTGTCGACCGTGGTCCCTGCTCCGATCGCCCTTCCGTCAATTATGGTGGCCCCTTGAAAATACGCGGGCCGTGCCACGTTCCAAATGATCATCAGTACTACGCCGACCAGGATCGAACCGATGCCCAGCCCGAACACACCGCCGATGCCGAACGGTGCGGTCTTCCCGAAACCCTTGGCGTACGAGTTGACCGCGGTCGTGATGAACGCGCCGAACAGGATCAGCGCACCCAGCAGCGGCAGGATCACCTTGAGCCACCGGTCGCGGGCGCGGTCGCGCGCCCGGTGGCGGAAGACCCAGGCCGAGGCCAGGCCGGTGAACCCGTAGTAGAAGGCGATCAGCAGTCCGATCGCGGCGATCAGGTCGTTCAGCGAGCCCGGGCTCAGCCAGGTCAACAGCGCGTAGAAGACCACCGACGTGATGCCCATCGCCCAGGTGGAGACCGTCGGGGTCTGGTGGCGCGGGTGGACGTTGCCGAACACCCTGGGCAGCGCCCGGTACGCGGCCATCGACAGGGTGGTCCGCGCCGTCGGCAGGATCGTGGTCTGCGTCGACGCCGCCGCCGACGACAGGATCGCCAGGAACAGCAGCTTCGCGCCCCAACTGCCGAGGGCCGCCTCTCCGACGCCGGTGAGCGGATCGTCGATGGTGGCGGGGTTGGTCAGGCCGATGCCGGTCGCACCGACCCCGGCGAACGCCTGTGCCGCGACGCTCACCAGCAGGTACGTGACCAGCAGTACCAGGGTGGACAGCACCGCAGCGCGGCCGGGGGTGACCGCCGGGTTGTCGGTCTCCTCGTTGACCGAGACCGCCGAGTCCCACCCCCAGTAGATGAAGACCGCGAGCAGGAAGCCCGCCGACAGCGCCTTGAACGTCATGCCCGCGCCGAACGGGTTGAACCAGGACAGCGACGGGTGGACGGCCAGCTCGCCGGCCTTGCCGGCGTAGACCTTGACCAGGCAGACGACCGCGAAGATGGCCAGCGTCAGCAGCTCCAGACCGAGCAGGATCACCTGGGTACGGGCGGACAGCTCGATGCCGACCCAGGCGATCCAGGTCATGCCGAGGATCCACACGCAGCCGAGCAGGGTGGTGGCCCAGGTGTTGCCGGCGAGCCCGGTCAGGCCGAGCAGCTGGTACGTGTACTGACCGGCGATCTGCGCCAGGTTCGCCATCACGATGACGTCGGCGGCCACGATCACCCAGCCGTTGATCCAGCCGGTACGGGGGCCGAAGGCGCGGGCGACCCAGGTGAAGGTGGTGCCGCAGTCCGGATCGACGTTGTTGAGCGCCCGGTAGGCGTACGAGATCAACAGCATCGGGATGAAGGCCAGCAGCATGATGATCGGCGCCCGGGTGCCGACCTTCTGCCCGACGTAGCCGATGGTGGCGGCGAGGCTGTAGCCGGGCGCGGTGGACGCCACCCCGATCACGATGGTTGATATCAGGCCGATGGCGCCGAGCTTGAGTCCCTTGTCGACGGGGGAGCGGGTTGGGCTCGCGGGTGGGGCGGAACTCGTCATTGCTGCCATCCTCGGGGTCGTAGCGGACAGCGGTGGTCGAGAGGACATTTCGCGTTCCAGCCATGCGTTTATCGCAGATCTGATCGGCACTGACAATGCTCCGTACATGGCCCTGATGTCGTTGGTTACTTCGGTGAGAGAAGAATCCATGCGGGTCCTGCTGGTCGGCGCCGGCGGCGTCGGTACCGCCGCCACCGCGATCGCGGCCCGGCGCGACTTCTATGAGCGGATTGTGGTCGCCGACTACGACGAATCCCGCGCCGTCGCGGCGGTGGCCAGGGCGGAGCAAGACCGCCGCCCGCCGGTCGGTCGCTTCGTGGCCACCCGCGTCGACGCCTCGTCGGCGGACGCGGTGGCCGCGCTCTGCCGCGAACACGCGATCACCCACGTCCTCAACGCGGTCGACCCCCGCTTCGTCATGCCGATCTTCAACGGCGCGTTCGCCGGCGGTGCCGACTACCTCGACCTGGCCATGTCGCTGTCACGTCCGCACCCCGAACGGCCGTACACCGACACCGGCGTGAAGCTCGGCGACGAGCAGTTCGCGGCGGCCGACGGGTGGACCGCGCGGGGCCGGCTCGCGCTCGTCGGGATGGGTGTCGAACCGGGACTCTCCGATGTGTTCGCCCGGTACGCCGCCGATCACCTGTTCTCCCGGGTCGACGAGATCGGCGTCCGCGACGGCGCCAACCTGGTCGTCGACGGCTACGATTTCGCCCCGTCGTTCTCCATCTGGACGACCATCGAGGAGTGCCTCAACCCGCCGGTGATCTGGGAGGCCGATCGCGGCTGGTACACCACCGCCCCGTTCTCCGAGCCCGAGGTCTTCGACTTTCCGGCCGGCATCGGCCCGGTCGAGTGCGTCAACGTCGAACACGAAGAGGTCCTGCTGATCCCCCGGTGGGTGCCGGCACGCCGGGTCACCTTCAAGTACGGCCTGGGCGACGAGTTCATCGAGGTACTGAAGACGCTGCACAAACTCGGCCTGGACGCGACCACGCCGGTACGGGTGGGTGGCGCGTCGGTGTCCCCGCGCGACGTGGTGGCCGCGTGCCTGCCCGACCCGGCGACGCTGGGGGACAGGATGCACGGCCGAACCTGCGCCGGCACGCACGTGACCGGCCTGGACCCGGCCGGCACGCCGACCTCCGTGTACCTGTACCACGTGGTCGACAACGAATGGTCGATGGCCGAGTACGGATCGCAGGCCGTCGTCTGGCAGGCCGCCGTCAACCCGGTGATCGCGCTGGAACTGTTGGCGGCCGGCGTCTGGGCCGGCGCGGGGGTACTCGGGCCGGAGGCCTTCGACGCCGTCCCGTTCCTGGCCAAACTCGTCGAGTACGGCTCCCCGTGGCAGCAGCGGACCGGGCCGACTCGATAACATCGGCGAAACGCATACGGGTTAGGCTGACGGGGCTCCCAGCAGCGATCTTGGGGTTGTGGCGCCGCCACATCGCAGCCGTGGTGGCGGGCGGCAGGCGTCACAACCCCGAGATCGTCAAAGCCGGACGGTCTCACGGTTCGACGTTGTGCATGACGTGCTTGAGCCTGGTGTAATCCTCCAGCCCGTACACGGACAGATCCTTGCCGTACCCGGAGTGTTTGAACCCGCCGTGCGGCATCTCCGCGACCAGCGGGATGTGGGTGTTGACCCAGACGCAGCCGAAGTCCAGACGCCGGGTCATCCGCATCGCCCGGCCGTGGTCGCGGGTCCACACCGACGACGCGAGGCCGTACTCCACCCCGTTGGCCCAGCGCACCGCCTCGTCCTCGGCGGTGAACCGCTGCACGGTGATGACCGGGCCGAACACCTCGTCCTGGATGATCTCGTCGGTCTGGTTGAGGCCGGAGACCACGGTGGGCGAGTAGAAGTACCCCCGCTCGCCGACCCGCGAGCCCCCGGTCAGCAGCGCGGCGTGGTCGGGCAGCCGGTCGACGAAGCCGGCCACCCGTTCCAGTTGGCCGGCGTTGTTGAGCGGCCCGTACGCGACGTCGGTGTCGGCCGGCGCGCCGGTCCTGGTGTTGCGCGCCTGCTCGGTCAGGGCCGCGACGAAGTCGTCGTGTACCCGCGGCGCGGCCAGCACCCGCGTCGCGGCGGTGCAGTCCTGCCCGGCGTTGAAGTAGCCGGCCACCGCGATCGCCTCGGCCGCCGCCACGACGTCCGCGTCGTCGAAGATCACCACCGGGGCCTTGCCGCCGAGTTCGAGATGGGTGCGCTTGAGGTCGGGCGCGGCGGCCGCGGCGACCTCCATGCCGGCCCGGACCGAACCGGTGATCGACACCAGCCGGGGCGTGCGGTGCGAGACCAGCAGCCGGCCGGTGTCCCGGTCGCCGGTGACCACGTTGAACACCCCCGGCGGCAGGAACTCGGCGGCGATCTCGGCGAGCATCAGCGTACTGACCGGGGTGGTATCGGAGGGTTTGAGGACCACGGTGTTGCCGGCGGCGATCGCTGGCGCGACCTTCCAGACCGCCATCATCAGCGGGTAGTTCCACGGCGTGACCTGGGCGCACACCCCGATCGGCTCCCGGCGTACGTAGCTTTCGTGGCCGGCCAGGTACTGACCGGCCGAACGCCCCTCCAGCAGCCGGGCCGCACCGGCGAAGAATCGGATCTGGTCGACGGCCGGCGGCAGCTCCTCGGACGCGGTCAGCGCGATCGGCTTGCCGGTGTTGCGGCACTCCGCGGCGACCAGCTCGTCGGCGCGGGCCTCGACGGCGTCGGCGAACCGCAGCAGGGCCCGCTGCCGGTCGCTCGGGGTGGTGTCCCGCCAGCCGTCGAACGCCGCCGCCGCGGCCTGGATCGCCCGGTCGACATCGGCCGGCCCGGCGACCGGCGCCGCCGCGAACACCTCACCGGTCGACGGATCGATCAGATCCGCGTACCGTCCATCAGCCGGCCCGACCGCGGCCCCATCGACGAAGTTGTGGAGCACGCGCTTGTCGGCCATCCCGTTCCCCTCGCACTGATATCGCCCTTGGCGCTCATCTTTACACCGCATCCGCGGCCCCAGGTGGCCCCGCCGGCCGAACCGTCTTCTCCCCCCGCCTCGGTGACGCCGACGGCTGGTAATCGCGCTCGCGGGCCCTCCCCACGAGGGCAGCAACTTTCCAAGCCAGCAGGTCGGCCAGCGCCATGACCGGACCGACGTCGAGGACCACGGGGGCATGCTGGCGGGCCTGACACGACAAACTGAGCCGGACAACCCGCTCGCCGTGCAGCAGCTCCCACTCGACCATGCACTGGTCCAGCCCGCCGATAACCGCAGACAGCTCGCTGTGGTCATCGACCTGGGTCACCTGGAACCCGGCTTCGCGCAGGGCAACCTCGACGAGCTGAGCGCTGCGGCTACCGCGGTGTCGACATCGCTGAAGCTGTCGACGTCCTCGGGGGCCGGTCGACGACGCCGTGGACGACCAGGGCGAGGCCGCCGCCCAAGGCGAAGCCCTGGTGGCGAGCCACGGATAGGGCGATCCGAGCAACTTCGGCGTGCAGCGGATCGGGGCCGCCCATCAGGCGACGGCCCGCAGCCCACGCAGGACCTGGTGACGGTCCTCCCACCCCCGG
>JAVHWE010000225.1:0-10115 GCA_032160285.1 Micromonosporaceae bacterium
GCTGGAGGAGGCGATGAGGTCCTCGGGTCAGTACGGCCCCCGGGTCGGTGTGCCCGACGACGCCGACCCGCAGACAAAGCTGCTCGGGTTCATCGGGCGCGACCCGTACTGGACACCGCCGCCCGGCGGCGGCGCGTCGACACCCGGCTAGGCCACGGGACGGAGCAGGACCAGTGGAATCTCGCGCTGGGTGCGCTTCTGATAGCCGGCGTAGTTTCGGTACCGACCGGCGATCTGCGGCCACAGCCGGGCCCGCTCCTGCGGCGTGGCGACGCTGGCGAGCATCGGGGTGGGCGGTCCACCCTGGACCGCGACCTGAACCTGCGGCGTGTCACGAAGGTTGAGAAACCATGCGGGGTCCCGATCATCGCCACCCCGTGAGGCCACCACGACGTACGCGGCGCCTTCCTGCAGCGGCGAGGTGAGCATCACGGTCCGAGGTGTCCCGCTGCGCCGGCCGGTGGTCACCAGTTGCAGCACGGGCATGCCGCCCACCGCGCGGCCGATCCGCCCGCCACTGACCCGCAGCACCATCCGGTGGATCGCGTTCATGCTCTTGAAAACAAGATCGGAAGGCATGGCGTCATGCTACGGCGAGCGGCCGTGCCCGTCGACCTTGACCGACGGGCTGTGTCTGCGGGTCCGACCCCCGCGCGCTGACCGCGGTCGGAGCGTGCCGGTCCGTTCTGACCGGTGCGGCAGCCGTCAGGTACGGGTGGGCCACCCGTGGTCGAAAATGGGGTACCGATCCGACGGTCTCCGGTCGTCCCCGTTCGGCAGTGCCGACCCGTTGAACGCCGCGCTGTCCAGGCTGAGGAACTCGTCGTTGTCGGATCCGAGGTGCCCGGCGGCGTCGTACTCGATCCGGAACTCGCGGTCGAGCTGCACGGCCACCGTGTACGCGACTTCGGGCACGTCGGCCAGGTCGATCTTTTCTCCCCGCAGGGCGAGCTGCGCGTGCATCTCGCGCGCCACCGCGTTTCGGAGGCGGGCCAGCTCGATCGGCACCTCATCGCTGGCGTCCGGTGCGATCCGGCCGGTCATACGCTTCACCGTCGACCTCGACGAGCCTATCGTCAATTCACCGTTACATCTCTCACACCTACGCGCTTGCGGTCGGCGGTCCAAGCGAAGGCGTGCGTCCGATCGGACGCGGCGCTGCTTCGCCGGCCGCGGTCGTCGTGGCGCGGTCACGGGCTCGGCCGGGCGGTGAAAGACCGTTGACCCCGACGGTCGGCGCTCGGCGCGAAGATTCTTCTCGTAGCGGATGAGGTCCTCCCCACCCGGAGGCCCGGGCGGCCCGATCTTCGTGAAGCCCGCCGCGGTGGCGACCCCGTGGGAGTGCGCATTGTCAGGAACGATCCGGATCACGGCGGTGGTGTAAACCGGATCCGGGCGCCGTCATCGAGCTCCAGACAGCGCAGGGTGACGGCCCCGTCCGACAGGACGACGAACGGACGTTCTGCCGTCGGGTGCGCGTCGGTGGCATTCATCGCCCCTCCGCTCGGCGGGCCATCGAAGCAACCGGAGACCGGCACAGCCCCGCGTGTGGTGTGCATCCGCACCTGCCCCGTCGTGCGAGCGATTTCCCTGGTCACATAACCGGCGTCCAACCAGGACAACATGACGTCCGCACGTGGCTTGACCGTCGGTAGCACCATGGCGGTGCACCGGCCGGGGAATTTGATGTCAACGTCCGCTCGCTTAACCGCGCGGCGCGGCGAACAATGACGATAGCGCCTGTACGCCCAGCGGGAGGACCGAGGCTGATGCCAGCGCGACGACCGTCGGACGTTCCGACGGCCACGGGGCAGGTCCGGGTGGTGCGCGCGGGCGCCCGGCTGGGTCTTGTGGGTCCCGGTGTCACCGCGCTATATGCGCTCGCGACCTGGTCTGGACCCCACCGCCCGGCGATACTGTCCATCGCCATTGTCATGATCGTCATCAGCGTCCTCATCTGGTGCGCCGCGGAGGCGGTGGCCCGGCGCCGGGCCCGCACGGTCGTCCGGTGGCTCGGCGTGCTCACCAGCATCGCCGGCTCCACCGCCGTCGCCGCACTGGACGGTGGCGTGGCCAGTCCGGCCGGCGCCGTCCTGCCCGCCTCCCTCATCTTCTTCGGGCTGATCACCCCACCCCGGCGCTTCCTCGTCATCGGCGCCCTGGCCGGCGTCTGCTACTGGGGTGTGGCGCGGCTCGGCGGCCCGTCGCCGCCGGGCTACCCGGCCGTGTACACGCTGGCGTTTGCCGGCCTGTCCTACCTGTGCCTCAAGCACGCGGGTGCGCTCATGTCCCTGCGCCGTCGGCTCGCGGAGGTATCGCGCATCGACCCGCTGACCGGCTGCCTCAGCCGGGGCGGTTTCGACGAGAAGCTGGCCGAAGCGCTGGCCGACGCCCGGCGCGGCGGGCAATCGGTGACGCTGATCCTGGTCGACCTGGACTGCTTCAAGCAGACCAACGACGCCTACGGTCATCAGGTCGGTGATCAACTGCTCGCCTGGGTGGGCCATACGCTGACCGGACGGCTGGCGAACCGGCACGCGGTCGGCCGCAGCGGCGGGGACGAGTTCGCCGTGCTGCTGTATGACGCCGGGCCGGCCGAGGCCGCGACGGCCGTGGACGCCCTGCGTGCGGCCGTCGATCCGGTCGTCCCGGCCAGCATCGGGTGCGCCTGCTTCCCCGATGATGCCCAGACGCTGTCCCGGCTGCGCCAGATCGCGGACGCCGGCACGTACCGGGACAAGGTCTCACGCCCGCGCCGGACGGCGTCGCGCGCGGCGGTCGACCGGGTGCGCGCCGAGGTCCACCTCCGCCGGGGGGTGCGGGTATCCGGCCGGGAACGTCGCCGCCGCTCGGTCGCGGACATGGGCTGGGTGGCGATGTCGAATTACACCGTCGGTTTCCTCTATGCCGTTGTTTTCACCGCGGGACACCCGCACCGGGTCGCGCTGTTGTTGTGCAACGCGGCCGGGTGCGCCGGCGGGTTGATGCTTGTCCGCGGCGCGGACCCGTTGAGCCGGTCCCGTCGTATTCTGTGGTACCTCATGGCCAGCGCGGTGACCTTGTTTCCGCTCGGTGCGGTCGTCGCCGTGCTGGACGGTGGCCCGCGCTCCGCCCTGGCGCTGGGCACGTTGACTCCGATGCCGCTGATAGCGCTCGGTACACCCATCCAGGTCGCCGTCCCGGTGCTGGTCGGTGTCGGGCTCGTCTATCTGGGCATCGGTGCCGGGGTCGGCGCCACCGGCGGTTGGTACACCATCATGCAACTGGTGTGCATGGGCGGTGCTACGGTGGTGTGCGCCGCGCAGGGGCGGGCCGCCGCGCGGCAACGGCGGCTGCTGACGATCGCGTCCCGCACGGATCCGCTCACCGGGGCGCTGAACCGACGGGGGTTGGAGGAACGCTTCGCCGCACACCTCGACGCCTCGTGCGACGACCGGATGGCGGCGCTGCTCATTCTCGACCTGGACGGTTTCAAACACGTCAACGACGCCTGCGGTCACACCGCCGGCGACGCGTTGCTGTGCTGGGTCGCCGCCACCCTGCGAGCCGACGTCCGCCCGGATGACACGGTAGCCAGGATGGGCGGGGACGAGTTCGTCGTCTTGTTGAGCCCCAACTCCGCCCGCGACTACCGGGGCCTGGCCGAGCGGCTTCGGGCGAAACTGCGGGCACGGACATCGGTCAGCATCGGTACGGCAGTCCTCGGCGTACACGGAGCGGACTTTGCCGCCCTGTACGCCCATGCCGACGCCGAACTGTACGTGGAAAAGCACCAACGCGGCGCCGGCCGGCGCTACCGCGGCGACCGGGTGGACATCGGGGCGGCCGTGGTCAACCGCTGAGCCGCGGTCGGTTCACGACGCTCGGCCGGCAGCGGCCGCCGCGTCGGCCTGCCGGGAGTAGTTGGGGTCGGTGACGAGCCGGCTGTGTCGGGCGCCGTAGGCGAAGTACACGACGAACCCGATGGCCATCCAGACGACGAACCGGATCCACGTGGCCGCCGGCAGGTTCAGCATCAGGTACAACGACGTGAGTACCGCGAGGACGGGGATCACCGGCACGCCGGGGCACCGGAACGCCCGGGGCAGGTCCGGCCGGGTGCGGCGCAGGACCAGGACGCCGACCGCGACGAGGACGAACGCGAACAGGGTGCCGATGTTGACCAACTCGGCCAGCTCGGTGAGCGGCACGAACGTCGAAAGGAGGGCGACGACGACACCGGTCGTGACCGAGGTCCGGACCGGGCTGCCGAATCGCTGGCTGACCTTCGAAAACGCCGGCGGCAGCAGCCGGTCGCGGCTCATGGCGAAGAAAACCCGGCTCTGACCGAGCATCAGGATCATCATCACCGTGGTGAGGCCGATCAGCGCGCCCACCGATACCACCGTCGCGAACCCGGGCTTGCCGACCGATCGGAAGGCGGCGGCCAGCGGCGCGTCGATCTTGATCGAGGTGTACTTCACCATGCCGGTTACGACCAGCGACACCGCGACGTACAGCGCCGTGCAGATGGCGAGGGAGGCGAGGATACCGATCGGCATGTCCCGCTGCGGTTTCCTGGTCTCCTCGGCGGCGGTGGCGACGATATCGAAGCCGATAAAGGCGAAGAACACCAGCGCGGCGCCGGTGAAGATGCCGCTGACGCCGAAGGAGCCGGGCGCGAAGCCGAGATCCTGCAGGAGGGACGGCGTGCTGGTGGCGCCGGCGGCGCCCGGGGAGCCGGCCGGTGGGATGAAGGGTGAGTAGTTGCCGGTCTTGATGTAGAACAGCCCGGCGATGATGACGAACAGGACGACGCTGAGCTTGATGATCACCATGACCATGTTGACCTGGGAGGAGACCTTGATCCCCAGGCAAATCACGCCGGTGAGCACACAGATGATCGCGGCCGCGACGAGGTTGTGGCCGTTGCCGTATGCCCAGGCCGGGATCGTGATGCCGGCCGACTTCATGACGTCGGCGAAGTACGTCGACCAGCCGACCGCCACCGTGCTCGCCCCGAGGGCGAGCTCCAGGATGAGGTCCCAGCCGATGATCCAGGCGATCATCTCCCCGAGACTGGCGTAGGAGAAGGTGTACGCGGAGCCGGCGACCGGCACCGTGCTGGCGAACTCCGCATAACACAGCGCGGCCAGTCCGCAGGCGATACCGGCGAATACGAAGGAGAGCGCGACGGCCGGACCGGCCTGGACGCCGGCCGCCTTGCCGGTGAGGACGAAGATGCCGGTACCGATGATCACCCCGACCCCGAAGACGGTCAGATCGACCGGGCCGAGTCGCTTGCGGAGCTGGTGGGCTGGCTCCTCGGTGTCTGCTATGGACTGTTCGATGGTCTTGGTGCGCCAAAGGTTCATAACGGACCTCCTCCTGGGGCCGCGCGGGCAACTTCGACATCGGGACCCTCCCCGATCAGCGTCGTCGGGGTGCTCTCAGCATCTCGCCGAACCGGGCGCAAGGAAAGAGGGAGAACCGACGTCGGCGAAGATGTCGACCGCGGCGCTGCGAGGTGACGTCGACACGCACCGTGCACGCCGATGACGCAACAGCGCCCGCGCAGATCCCCAGCATGTGCGTGATCCCGAGGATCCGTTCGACACACCGAGGCATCGACCGGCAAGGATAGCGACACACACGACATCCAGGTCGGCGTGCGGGCATTGTGACGGCTACCGAAACCCGGTGGGCATTCGTCATGACCGCGACCCGGGCCGCTGGAGAAGGAGGTCTCGCCACCATGAAGGCGCATCGAAGATCCCGTAGGCGAAGGTGGCTGATGAGCCTCGGCTCCGTCGCGGTCGCGCTGCCCATGTGCCTGACGGCCAGCCAGTCCGCGTCGGCCGGTAGGCCGGCTCCGCTTCCGGCCGCGCCGACCGTCAACGCCGACTATCTGTACAGCCAGCTCTATACGATGTCGAAGGCGTTCAGCTATCGGATCTCGGGCGCCGACGGCGACCCGAGGAACGCCGCCGACCCGTTCAACGTGGCGCCGACCGTCAACGGCTGGCAGGAGCTCTTCGCCTACTGGAAATCCAATCTGACCGACCGGCGGGTCAACACGCAGCTCGCGAGCTTCGCGACGGTGGCCGACCACTACTTCCGCCGAACGGGCGGCTACCGCTTCGACTCCGACGACGTCGAGGTGACGATCCCGGGCGCGTCCTGCGCGGGTCAGCGGGTGTTGCTGGCGGCGCATCCCGACGAGACCCCGGTACCGACCGACATCGTCGGTCTGATCGACTCGGGTACGACCAGCGGCACCACCGGTTTCGGCGCGGCGCGCCGGCATATCACCGACAGCAACCTGGGCAACGAGGGCGCGTACGACGGCCTGTCCGGCGTCGCGCTGACGATGGCCGAGTACCACGCGCTGCTCGGCTGGTATCAGGCCACCGGCACCTACCCCAGGCGCACGCTGAAGGTCACGCTGCTGGACGCGTCGCGGGGCAGGACGGGCGACGGCAGGTTCGGTCGCGAGGGTTCGGCCTACTACGCCGACAACCTGATCCCGTCCGGACCGCAGGGCCAGTACGTCCTGTTCGCCAACATGGACTCGCTCGGCATGGACTACCCCGCCCACCATCTCGGCACGGAGTTCTTCTGGAACAACGTCACCGGCGGCGGCGTCGGCCCGTGGTTCACGTTCATCAAGGCGACGCCGACCGCGCCGAACCCGGCCTACCCGGACACGGGCGCCGGATCGCCGGGCGCGAACATCACGGCGAACTCGGCGGCGATCGGTCGGCTGCGCGGCGATCTGCAGGGCGCCGTCCTGGCCGGCTTCAGCCAGCAGGGCGCGAAGTACAACTTCTCCGTCCCGCTGGAGAACCCGCTGCGCTACAACCAGACCGCTCAGGCGCCCAACCCGTACAGCGGGGTGGTGCCGACGAAGCCTGCGTACTCGGCCACCGATCAGGCCCGGTTCTCGCCCGTGCGCGATGACACCGACGCGCTCGAGGACGAGCAGGCGTTCTTCGACAGGGGAGTGCCGGGGTTCACCGTCTCGGGCGTGAAGAACTCCAACGTGGACGAGAATCCGTATGCCGCGTCGGTCAGCGACACCACCAAGGCGACGCCCGTGATCGGGTACGCGGGCAATCAGACGACGTTCCAGCTGGGCAACAACACCCCGCAGCCCGGCATGACAACCACCGCGACGCCGGCGGCGGCGGGCGACACCAACGTGAAGGTCGCCGCCGTCACCAACCTCGCCGCCGGTCAGCCGATCTTCATCGGTACCGGTGCGGACATCGAGTACGGGCAGATCCAATCCGTCGGCACGGCCGAGGCGGCCGGTACCGGCGTCACGTTGGTCGCGCCGTTGGCCCGCGCGCACCCGAGCGGCGTGCCGTTCACCGTCAACGAGAACCAGCCGGTCGGCTACCTGTCGGACACCATCGAGCACCTGAACTACTTCGCCGCCGGCGCGCCGCACGGATTGCGACCCCAACAGCCGACCGAGGAGCTCAAGCGGGCGCTGGAGCTGCCGGCACAGTGGACCAGCCTGCTACTGGCCGGCGACGGCTACCTCGGTGCGACCGCCCGCCCGAACAAGCCGATCGCGTATTTCGAGACGACGCCGGCCCGGCCGGACACCACGCTGACCGTGACCTTCGACGCCGGGTTCTCCCGCGCTGCCGAGGGAAACGTGAAGGGGCTGAAGTACTACTGGGACTTCGGAGACGGTACCCACGCCGTCGGTAGACGGGTCACCCACACGTACCGCGCAGCCCGCTTCGCCGACGTCAAGCTCGCCGTGGGCGGGGGCCACGACTGGGGCCTGTACCGCCAGGCCGTCGCCGTCGGCGGTGGTGGCAGCGCACCGTCGACGAACGCCTGCGCCACGTTCTCACCGGGCGAATCGACACGCCTGATCTCGGCTGCGAGGAAGGGTACGGACCGGTCATGACTGTCCACACGCGAAGGGTGACACGCACGCGGCGGTGGTTCGCCGCGGCGACGGTCGTATCGCTGGCCGTGCTCGCCGGCACCAATGCCGCCGGGCCGCGAGCGTTCGGCACGGCACGTCCGGCCAAGGCCCGCCCGGTTGTCGACACGACCTTCCTCTACAACGAGCTGTACCACCTGGCGACCAGCTTCATTTTCCGCGCCGCCGGTGCGGACGGTCCGCTGTCGAATCCGAACGATCCGAACAACCTGCCGGCCAACTACAACGGCGCACAGGAGTTCTACCGGTGGTTCGCCGCGGAGATGACGAATACCGGCGCCGGACACATGGGGCCGATGGGCCGCTACCTGACCGCGAAGGACCACGTGTACCCGACGCGCAGCTGGCAGCTCAACGACCTGAGCGTGACGATCCCCGGCCAGTCGTGCGCCGGTCAGGTCGCGCTCATCGCCGGGCACAACGACAGCACGCCCACCTCGACCGCGGTCGCCAATCCGGCGGCCGGTGGCAGCCCCACGCCGATGACCGCGATGCGCGGCGGCAACTGGGGTAACGGATCCGTGTACGACGCCGGGTCCGGCGAGGCGATGGGCATGGCCGAGGTCCAGGCGCTGCTTCGCTGGTACCAGGAGAACGGCACGTACCCGAAGCGGACCATCAAGATCGGTCTGTTCGACAACGAGGAGGGTGGCCTCGTCGGCTCCGGCTTCTACTCGCAGACCAACGTGTCCACGTTGGCCGCCCCGGCGACCGCGGGCAGCACCAACGTCAAGATGGTCGGTCGGACCGGGGTCGGTTTCGCCGTGGGCGAGACGCTGCTGATCGACCCGTTCGGCAGCCCGGAAACGGTCACGATCACGACGGTCGGCACGGTGGGAGCCGCCGGCACCGGCATCACGTTCACCCCGGCGCTCACGGTCGACCACGTCGCCGGAGCGCCCCTGTCGGCGGGCGTCGCCAACACCGGCGGGCTGATTCCGGACGGTCCGCAGGGTCAGTACACGATGGTCGCGAACATGGACCAGAACGGCATCGAATACCCGGCCCGCCACTTCGGTACCGAGCATTTCCTGAACAACATCGTCGGCGGCGGCGTCGGACCGTGGTACACCAACATCAACGCCATCCCGCTGTACACGACGCCGAACAACCTGTACGACGCGACGGCGATCCAGCGCATCCAGCACAATCTCGCTGCGGCGCAGGCGTTCCGGGACGCGACCGCGGCCGCCGTGACCGAGGCGTTCCGGGTGCTGGGGCAGAAGTACGGCTTCAGCATGCCGCTGGAGAACCCGCTGCGGTTCGACCAGGTCGGCTCGACACCGGTCGATCCGCGGCCGCGGCCCGTGCCGGCGTACCTGCCGGGCGACATCCCGAAGTTCTCGCCCGTCGTCGACGACAACACCGGCCGTACCGACCAGGTGTCGTTCATTCGCGACTGGGGCATTCCCGGGTACGGCATCATCGGCTCCTACGACACGAGCACCAACCCGCAGGTCGGCGGCAACGAAAACCCTTACCCGGAGTCGTATGCGAGCAAGCCGACCCTCAACCAGTACGCGCCGTATGACACCAACGACGACACGCCGGAGCATCTGAACTACTACGCCTCGGGCACGACGCACGGGCCGGACGGCCCGTCGTCACCGTCCGAGGGGCTCCGGCGGGCGCTGGAACTGCCGGCGACGTGGACGTCGTATGTGCTCGGCAATGACGCGTACGGCGGGGCGGAAGCCAACGGCGGCCATTCGGTCGCGTACTTCGAGACGGTCCCGGCCAAGCCGTTCCTGACCTCGACGGTCACCTTCGACGCGTCGTTTTCGCGCAACCGCCGCGGGCAGTCGAACGGGCTCACGTACTTCTGGGACTTCGGCGACGGCACCACGATGGCCACGACGAACCCCACGGTCACCCACGAGTTCGGGTCCACGCCGAAGTGGTACGACGTGAAGCTCGCCGTGCGGTCCGGCGGTGACTGGGACTTCTACCGGCAGGCGCTGGCGGTGCGATTCGTGCCGGCGCACTTCCCGGATGCTCCGCTCGCGAACGAACCGGCCGCACCGGCGACCGATCCGTGTGGCACGCTCACGGCCGCCGAGCAGGGGTCGGTCCGCCAACGGGCGCAGACCCTGATGGACCGGCTCGGTGGATCGACGACGGCGGTGGTCGCCCGCCGACCCTGAGCCACGGTGGTGGGGGGGGGGGGGGG
>JAVHWE010000233.1:0-9162 GCA_032160285.1 Micromonosporaceae bacterium
ACCGATGGCCGGCTCGCTCTCGGCGTCCGACTGCCGGCCGAGCGCGACCTCGCGCAGGCGCTCGGGCTCAGCCGGACCACGGTGACCGCCGCGTACCGGACCCTGCGCGAGTCGGGGCACCTGACCAGCCGCCGTGGCGCCGGCAGTTGGACCGCGCTGCCCGGCGGGCACCGCGTGGGTACGTCGGGGTTGTGGGCCCCGCTGGAGGACGCGGCTGTGATCGATCTCGGGTGTGCCGCGATGCCGGCCCCGCCCGAGCTGATCGGCGCGGTCGAGGCGGCCACCGCCGACCTGCCGCGATACCTCGCCGGTGCCGGCTACCACCCGATGGGCCTGGATGTGCTGCGGGAGACCGTCGCGACCGAGTACACCGGGCGCGGTCTGCCCACCCGGCCGGAGCAGATCTTGATCACCAGTGGCGTGCAGCAGGCACTCGACCTGGTGATCCGGCTGCTGGTCGCGCCCGGCCAGCGGGTACTGATGGAGACGCCGACGTACCCGAACGCGCTGACCGCCGTGGTGTCGAGCCGGGCGCGGGTCGTCGGGTCCGCGCTGGGCGACGCCGGCTGGGACGACGACATGCTGATCACCACGGTCCGGGAGGCGCGGGCGCGGCTGGCGTACGTGATCGCGGACTACCACAACCCGACCGGGCACCTGATGGGCACCCCGCTGCGGGAGCGGTTGCCGGCGGCGGCACACTCCGCCGGTACCGATGTGGTGGTTGACGAGTCCTTCGCGAGCCTGCGGCTGGACGGGCCGGCGCTGCCCCCGCCGGTCGCGGCCTTCGACCGGGCGGCCCGGGTGCTCACCCTCGGCGGCCTGAGCAAGCCGTACTGGGGTGGCCTGCGGATCGGCTGGATCCGCGCGGCGACGTCGGTGACCGCCCGGCTCGCCGCCGCCCGGGTCGCGATGGACATGTCGTCGCCGGTCCTCGACCAGCTCGTCGCCGTACACCTGATGGCCGCCCGCGACCAGATCGTCGCCGCCCGGCGGGCCCAGCTCACGGCCCGGCGGGACACGCTGGTCGCCGCGTTGCGCGCGCACCTGCCCCAGTGGCGGTTCGCGGTTCCGAACGGCGGCATGTCGCTGTGGGTCGAGTTGGACGCGCCGGTCTCCAGTGCCCTCGCCGGTGCGGCGGACGAGCTGGACGTGCGGGTCGCACCGGGTCCCCGGTTCGGGGCCGACGGAACCATGGAACGGTTCGTGCGGCTGCCCTACACGCTGCCGGAGGCCGATCTGGTGGAGGCGGTGCGCCGGTTGGCGACCGCGCGGGCCAGCCTGGACCGGCTACCGGCACGCGTGCTGCGCACCCCGGCGATCGTGGCCTGACCTACATCTCCGCGACGGAACCGGCGTACATCTTCTCGATGTCGTCGGTGAAGGTCGTCTCGACCACGCGGCGTTTGACCTTCATGGACGGTGTGAGGTCACCGTCCTCGACGGTCAGGTCGCGCGGCAGGATGACGAAGCGCTTGATCGATTCCCAACGGTTCAGTCGGCCGTTGAGCTCGGCGACGTAACCGTCGACCATGGCGTGCGCCTCGGCCGAGGTGACCACCTCGGCGTACGGGCGGCCGGCCAGCGGGCCGTCGCCCTGCCAGCCGGCGATCGTGTCGGGGTCGAGCGTGACCAGCATCGTGCAGTAGTTGCGGGCCTGACCGATCACCAGCGCCTGGGAGGTGTACGGGCAGATCGACTTGAACAGCCCCTCGATGTAGCTGGGTGCCACGTACTTGCCGCCGGACGTCTTGATCAGGTCCTTCTTGCGGTCGGTGATCCGCAGGAACCCGTCGCCGTCGAGTTCGCCGATGTCGCCGGTGCGGAAGTAGCCGTCCGCGGTGAATACCTCGGCGGTCTCGTCGGGCCGGTTGTGGTATGCGCGCATCACCGGCATTCCGCGAAGCAGTACCTCGCCGTCGGTGTCCAGTCGGACCTGCAGGTCGCCCAGCGGCTGGCCGACGGTACCCAGGCGGACCCGCTCCGGGTGGTTGATGAACGCGCCGGCCGAGGTCTCGGTCAACCCGTACCCCTCCAGGATCGGTAGGCCGGCGGCGTGGAAGAACTCGGCGATCTCCTGCGACAGGGGAGCCGAGCCGGACACGAGGGCCCGGATCCGGCCGCCGAGCCGGTCGCGCAGCTTCGCGAAGACCAGCCGGTCGGCGATCGCGTGCTGGACAGCGAGGACGGTCGGTACCGGTGTGCCGGCCAGGCGCAGCGCGCAGACCCGCTTGCCGACGCCGACCGCCCAGGTGAAGACCTTCCACTTGGCGGTGCCGCCGTCGCGGGCGGTGGTGACGGCCCGGTTGTAGACCTTCTCGAACACCCGCGGCGGCGCCGCCATGACGCTCGGCCGGACCGCACCGAGGTTGTCGACGATCTTGTCGACGCGGCCGTCCACATAGGTTGGCATGCCCACGTACACGATCCCGCACAGCAGCGTCTTGCCGAACGAGTGCGACAGCGGCAACCAGAGGTACTGGATCTCGTGGGGGCTCAGGAGTCCCAGTTCGGCCTGGGTCCAGCCCTCCCAGACCCAGCCGCGGTGCAGCAGTTCGACGCCCTTGGGGCGGCCGGTGGTGCCGGAGGTGTAGATGAGAGTGGCGAGCTGATCCGGTTCGATCTTGGCGACGATCCCGTCGATCAGGTCGGTCTGGCGCGCGAGCCGCTCCGCGCCGCGGTGGCTCAGCTCCGCGAGGGTCATCGACGGTACCGCCAGCGCCGGTGCCGCACCGTCGAGGACCACGACCGCGACCAGGTCGGGCAGGTCGGCGCCGGCGGTCTTGCGGGCCTGGTCGGCGTCGTCGGCGATCAGCACCCGGCAGCCGGAGTCGGCGAGGATGTACGCCGCGTCGGCCGGCTCGGTCGTCGGGTACACGGTGGTCGTCGCCGCCCCGGCGCACATGATGCCCAGGTCGGCGATGACCCAGTCGACGCTGGTGTTGGCGAGGATCGCGACCCGGTCCTCCGGTTGCACCCCGAGGTCGTGCAGGCCGGCCGCGATGGCCTTGGCCCGGTCGGCGACGTCGGACCAGGTCAGCCAGACCGGCCCGGCGGCGTCGCCGGGGGCCGGGTGGGCGAACGCGCGGGCGTCGGGTGTCGCCACGACCCGCTGGAGGAACATGTCGGGTATGGACCGGTAAGGCAGCGCCGTCATGCTGAACCTCCGCGGGTGCCGTTTTCGCAGGTCATGGCCGAAATTGTTTATGAAGGGTAGGGTGCCGTCCCCGTTTCGGCTAGTACCGCTCCGGTCAGATCCCGAACCGGGCGCCGGCGAGCCTGGTCACCGCCGTCGTGTCGCCGGAGATGTCGACGCGGGAGGCCGCCTGGCGCCCCATGAAGAACAGGAGCAGCTCGCCCGGATCTCCGGTGACCGTCACCGACGGTTCGCCGTCGCCGACGGTGAACGCGCCGTGTCCGGGCGCCTCGACCCGTACCGTGTCGGGGATCCGACGCAGGTTGAGCCGGACCAGCGGTGGTAGCCGCTGCCACAGCGCGGCTGCCAGGCCGGGCTCCAGCGCGCGCGGCTCCCAACCGCCCCGCCCCCGCCGGGCGTCCTCGGTGTGCACGAAGAACTCGACGGTATTGGTCATCTCGTCCAGCGCCGACAGGTTCATCGGGCTGAGTCGCGGACCGCTGCGGAGCATGGCGATCAGCTCAGGATACGGGTGGGCGTCGCGGTACCGGTCGCGAACCCGGTCGGTCCAGCCGGCGAGCGGCTTGAACACGATTCCGGGCGCGGCGTCGGGTCGGCGGTCGCGGACGACCACGTGGGCGGCCAGGTCGCCGGTCTTCCAGTCGCCACAGAGGGTGGGTGCGTGGGGTCCGGCCTCCTGGAGAGCATCGGCGAGAGCATGGCGTTCGATTCGGGCGTACCGGGGCATGCGGACATCTTAGTGACGATCATCGCGGTACCGCTCTGGGCGGCCATGTCGGGGGGTGCGGATAGGGTTGCGGCGGTAACGAGATGGATCGAGGGACCCGCTTACCGGAGGTGATTGTGGACGGCGCGGTGGGCAAGGGCCTTCGGGTACTGGGTCGCAGCATCCGCGAAGAGCCGCGCATGTTCATCGTCGCGGTCGGCGGCAGTGTCGTGTTCAGCATGCTCACCATCGCCGGGGCGTTCGTGGTCGGTACCGTCGTCGGCCGGGTGGTGGTGCCGTCGATCGACCGGCGCCAGGCCACGGTGGGCGCGCTGACGGTGGGCGTCCTGGTGATCATCGCGGTCAGCGCCGGCAAGGTGGTGGGGCTGTTCGGCCGACGACTGGGCGCGGGCTCGATGCAGTTCCGGATGCAGGCCAGCTACCGCCGGCAGGTGACCCGCCGCTACCTGGAACTCCCGTTGGCCTGGCATCACCGGCACGCGACCGGCACCCTGCTGTCGAACGCGAACGCCGACGTGGAGGCCGCGTTCTTCCCGATCGCACCGATGCCGTTCGCGGTCGGCACGGTCGTCATGCTCGTGGTGGCCGTCGGTTCGCTGTTTGGAACGGACTGGGTGCTCGCCCTGGTCGGTGTCGCGATCTTCGTGGCGCTGCTGGGGATCAACGTCGGATACTCCCGGCGGATCTCCCCGCGGGTGTCCGCCGCGCAGCGGCTGCGCGCCGAGGTGTCCGCGGTGGCGCACGAAAGCTTCGACGGCGCCCTCGTGGTCAAGACCATGGGCCGGGAGACCGAGGAGACCGCGCGGTTCGCGGCGAAGGCCGGCGAGCTCCGCGATGCCCAGATCCGGGTCGGTCGGGTCCGCGGGCTGTTCGACCCGGCGCTGGACGCGTTGCCGAGCCTCGGCACCCTCACCGTGCTCCTGGTCGGCTGCTGGCGGCTGCGCCAGGGCGTGGTCACCGTCGCCGACGTGGTCAGCGTCGCGTTCCTGTTCACCGTGCTGGCGTTTCCGGTACGCGCGATCGGCTGGGTGCTGGCCGAGTTGCCGCGCAGCGCGGTCGGCTGGGACCGGGTGTACCGGGTGCTGGCGGCGACCGGCGACATGGTCTACGGCGTGGCCACGCTGCCGGTCGTCGACACCCCGGCCACGCTGCGCTTCGACGGCGTCGGGTACGCCTACTCGGGAGCCCAGCCGGTCCTGCGCAATGTCACGTTCGAGGTGGCCGCCGGGCGCACGGTGGCTCTGGTCGGGCCGACCGGCTCGGGCAAGTCCACCATCGCCTCGCTGGCGGCCCGGCTGGTCGACCCGACCGCCGGCACCGTCGCGCTCGACGGCGTCGAGCTGTCCGACCTGGCCCAGGAGTCGCTGGTGGCGACGGTCGCGCTGGTACCGCAGGTACCGTTCGTGTTCGACGACACCGTCCGCGGCAACGTCACCCTGGACCGGCCCGGCGTCGACGACGCCGCCGCCTGGCGGGCGCTGCGCGCGGCCCAGGCCGAGTCGTTCGTCGCGGCGCTGCCGCACCGGCTCGACACCAGGGTCGGCGAGCGCGGTACCACGCTGTCGGGCGGTCAGCGGCAACGCCTGACGCTGGCCCGCGCCCTGGCCGGTGGCCCGCGGCTGCTGATCCTCGACGACGCGACCAGTGCGGTCGACCCGCGGGTCGAGGCGGCGATCCTCGCGACGCTGCGGTCGGCGGGTACGTCGGTACTGGTCGTCGCGTATCGCCGGGCCACGATCGCGCTCGCCGACGAGGTGGTCTACGTGGAGCAGGGCAGGGTGGTCGCCCGCGGTACGCACGAGGCCCTGCTGGCCGGCGTCGCCGGGTACGTGAACCTGGTCACGGCGTACGAGCGGGCGGACGCCGAGCGGGCCGACCTGGACCGGCTCGACGCCGAGCGGGCCGAGGCCGAGCGGGCGGACGGGGTGTCGGCGTGACCGCGCCGGTCACCGCGGAGTCCGCCGCGTCGACCGCGGTGACCGCGGAGTCGACCTGGTCGACGCTGCGGCGCGGGCTGGCGATGTCGCGGGAGCTACGCCGTGGGCTCGCCGGTACCGTCGTGCTCGCCCTGTTCGCGACCGCCGGCCGGGTCGCCGTACCGGTCGCGATCCAGCAGGGCATCGACCGGGGCCTGCGCGCCCCCGGCGGCCCCGACCTCGGCATGGTGGCGAGGATCGTCGTTATCGCCGCCGGTGTGCTCGTAGTGACGATGACCTGCGCGTACCTGATGAACGTGCGCCTGTACACGGTGAGCGAGACGGCGCTGGCCGACATCAGGACCCAGACGTTCCGGCACGTCCACGACCTGTCGATGCTGCACCAGCAGGGCGAACGGCGCGGCTCGCTGGTCTCGCGGGTCACCACCGATGTCGACCAGATCAGCCAGTTCCTGCAGTGGGGCGGGGTGATCCTGCTGGTCAGCTTCGGTCAGCTCACCGTCACCACGCTCGTGATGGCGTTCTACTCGTGGCAGCTCACCCTCGTCGTGTACGCCGCGTTCCTGCCGGTGGTCTTCGTCATCCGGTACTTCCAGCGCCGGCTCACCGCGGCCTACGGGACCGTGCGCCGGCACGTCGGGACGATGCTGGCGGCGGTGTCGGAGACCGTGGTCGGCGCGGCGGTGATCCGGGCGTACGGGGTACACCTGCGGACCGAGTCCCGGCTCGACGCCGCGATCGAGGACAATCGGGCCGCCCAGTTCACCGCCCTGCGGACCAGCGTGATGAGCTTCACCGCCGGTGAGTGGGCGTCCGGGCTGGCCACCGCGGCGGTGGTCGTGGTCGGCGTGCTGCTCGGGGCGGACGGCCAGCTCACCGTGGGCCAGCTGACCGCCTTCCTGTTCCTGGTCACGCTGTTCGTCCAGCCGGTACAGATCGCCACCGAGATGCTCAACGAAGCGCAGAACGCGATCGCCGGCTGGCGTCGGGTGCTCGACGTCCTCGACCTGCACCCCGATGTGGCCGATCCCGGCCCGGCCGGCCGCGACCTGCCGCCCGGGCCGATCGACGTCACGTTCTCGCACGTGTACTTCGCCTACCCGGTGGCGGACGACCCTCCCGCCGGCCGGGGGCCGGCTGGGTCGGCTGAGGCCGGCCGGGGGCCGGCGGTGCTGTCGGACATCGACCTGACGATCGGCGCGCAGAGTCGGGTGGCCGTGGTCGGGGAGACCGGCGGCGGCAAGACCACGTTCGCGAAGCTGTTGACCAGACTGATGGATCCGGTCGGCGGCACCATCGCGCTGTCCGGGGTGCCGCTGACCGAAGTGCGGTTCGCCGCGCTGCGCCACCGGGTCGTGATGGTGCCGCAGGACGGGTTCCTGTTCGACGCGAGTATCGCCGACAACGTGCGGTTCGCCCAGCCCGACCGCTCCGACGACGAGCTCTACCTCGCCTTCGCCGAGCTGGGCCTGGCGGACTGGATCGACGGCCTGGTCGACGGGGTGCGTACCCAGGTCGGCGAGCGTGGTGAGGCGTTGTCCGTGGGGGAGCGGCAACTGGTGGCGCTGGCCCGCGCGTACGTGGCCGATCCCGACCTGCTGGTCCTCGACGAGGCGACCAGCGCGGTCGATCCGGCCACCGAGGTGCGGTTGCAGCACACCCTGGACGCGGTCACCCGCGGTCGTACCACGGTCGTGATCGCGCACCGGCTGTCGACCGCCCGCTCCGCCGATGAGGTGATCGTCGTCGACCGGGGCCGGGTGGTCCAGCGGGGCCGTCATGACCAGTTGGTCGGCGACCCGGATTCGGTGTACGGCCGGCTCTACGCGTCCTGGGTGGCGCAGACATCCACGCGGTAGCGACACAAGTGGCCGGTCCCGGTGCCGACAGAGTGGGTGCGGTGGGGTGGCGATCCGATATCGTGGGCGATATCGGGGTTGGCACTGGCCGGAGGCGTGAGATGACCGATGACGAATGGGGCTCGGGCGACGTGAGCCCGCGGGAGCTATTGGCAAAGGCGATAGACAAGCTGGACCCCGCTGACCGGGAGCGGGTGACGGCCTGGCTGCTGAAGCGCTCGTTCGGCGCTGCGCCAACCGGCCACTCCATCGGTACCGCGATCGCCCGGGAGACCCGCGACCTGATGGTCGAGTCGGCCATGGGCGGGGTCCGCCGGGGGGAGCACCAGGTGGTGCCGATCCGGCTGCCGACCGCTCAGCACGCCGCCCTGCGAGACTGGTGCACCGAACACGGTTTCACCATGGCGACCGTGGTACGCGGGCTGGTTGAGCGCTTCCTCGAGGACCGCGGCCGGCTGCCCGCCCGGGCCAGCTGAGCTCGATCAGGTCCCCGCTGCGCGGCAGCGATCATCACCCGGCCGTTCGCGGCGTCGGCGAGTTTCGCGTCGAGCTACGGATCGGGTGCGGCTATCGGGCCGGTGAGGTATCGCTGGACGGTGGGGCCGACCATGGTGATCAGGGTCTCCGACGGGGTGCTCGCCAGTGGTTCGATCTTGATGATATAGCGGGCCATCGCCAGGCCGACCATCTGCGAGGCGACCAGCGAGGCGCGCAGCGGCCCGTCGGTGGGGTCGAGGCCGACCTGGTCGACGACGCGGCGCAGCACCTGGCTGGTGACGAACTCGCGCAGCATCCGGGCTGACCGCTCGTGGCTGACGGCGCTGCGTAGCAGGGCGGCCGCGGTGGCGCCGACGGGGGAGTCCCACACCGTCAGGAACATCCGGACCAGCCGTTCGCCCAGCCCGTCCGGGTCACCGGCGACGATCTGCGGCACGATCGTCGCCGGGTCGATCGGTACCCTCATGGTGACCAGGAAGAGCTGGTCCTTGGCGCCGAAGTAGTGATGGACCAGCGCCGGGTCCACCCCGGCGCTGGTCGCGATCTGGCGGATCGACGCCTTGTCGAAGCCCCGCTCGGCGAACGCCGTACGGGCGGCGGCGAGGATCGCTTCCCGGGTATCGGAGTTGCCGGGCCGGCGACCGGTGCGAGCCAATGGTGCTCCTTCGGCTGGTACGGATCAGGCCGTGCGACGGCGCAGGGTGGCCGCGCCGAGCAGGAGCGCCACCAGGATGCAGCCGACGACCACGGTCACGTCGCGCCCCAGCGCCGCCGTCGCGTCGGTGTACCGGCTGACCTGGATCAGCGCATCCACCGCGTACGTCATCGGCAACACGTTACTGATCTTCTCCAGCCAACCGGCCATCTGGTCGCGGGGCAGGATCAGCCCGCACAGCAGCAGCTGCGGCAGGACGAACGCGGGCATGAACTGTACGGCCTGGAATTCGCTTTGTGCGAAGGCGCTGACCAGCAGCCCGATCGCCA
>JAVHWE010000332.1:0-4116 GCA_032160285.1 Micromonosporaceae bacterium
TCGCGGAACACACTGTCGTCGCGGAACACACTGTCGTCGCGGAACACACTGTCGTCGCGGAACAGACTCAGTAGCGGGCCGGTCATGACGGTGGTGACCAACGTCATCACGATCATGAGTGAGTACAGTCGGCCGTCCAGCAACCCGGCGTCCAGCCCGACGGTGAGGACCACGATCTCCGTGAGGCCGCGGGCGTTCATCAGAATGGCGACCTGTCCAGCCTGTCGTCGTGGTAGCCGGTGCAGCGCTGCGGCGGCGAACGCGCCCGCCAGCTTGCTGCCGATCGCGACCGCGAGGATCGCCGCGAGCTCGCCGAAATCGGCAACCTCGAGTTTGCCCAGATTGAGGTTGAGGCCGGCGATCACGAAGAACACCGGCAGCAGGAGTTGGCCGCCGACAGTGGTCAACCGATCCACCACCTCCTGGTGCACCCGGTCGGGGCCCCCGCGCGGGCACACCACGCCGAACAGGAACGCACCGAAGATGAAGTGCAGACCCAGCAGTTGGGTGGCGGCCGACGACAGCAACAGCCCGGTGGCGAGCACCGTCAGGGCGGCCGGGGTGCCGCACCGCGGCAGCACCGTCGCCAGTAGTGGACGGATCACTCCGATCATGGTGGCGATCATGGGTACCAGAAGCACCATCAACCAGGGGGGCCGCCCGCCGACGAGGCTGACCACCACGGCCAGCAGCGACCACGCGGCAACGTCGCCGATCGCGGCGCCCGACAGCGCGAGGGCACCGACGTGGGTGTTGGCCATGCCCCGGTCGACAACGATCCGGGACAGCACCGGGAACGCGGTGACGGCCATGGCAATGCCCATGAACAGCACAAACGGCAACGGATGTGCCGGGTGATGACGGGTGAACAGCCAGGCCGCGATGCCGGTACCGAGTACGAAGGGCAACAGGACGGAGCCGGTGGCCACCGACGCCGCGGCCGGCCGCCTGGCCAACCGGTGGTCGAGTTCGTAACCGATGCCGAACATGAACAACATCAGACCGATGTCGGCCAGGGCGACCAGGGCGATCCGCACGTCGGCGGGGAACAACGCGCCGGTCACGAGGTGGCCCAACAGGGTTGGGCCGAGCAGCACGCCGCTGACGATTTCGCCGATGACCGGCGGCTGGCCCAGCCGGCGTGCGGCCACCCCGGCGAGGCGCGCGCACACGATGATGATGGCGACATCGACCATGAGGATGCCAACGCCGTAAACGTCCATAGTGGAGTCCTCGTCAAGGTCGTCGCTCAACCACCGGTCACCTCGACGGTGGCTACCGGAAACGGTCCTGGATCCGGGACCGCCAGATTTCGTAGGCCGGCAACCGACCATCGGGCGGTAGGCCGACCCGCGTCTGATCCATCACCGCGGCGGCGTCCTGGACCGTCATTTCACAGTGGGTCTTCACCGCCAGTTCGGTGTGTGCGGTAACCAGGCCGGTCATCTGCCGGGTCTTGGCCGCGAACACCGCGCCCTGGGCCAGGTTCGGCCGGTACGCCCCGGCCAGCTCGCGCAGGGTGGCGAGGCCGCCGGCGTCGACGCCGCCGGCGTACACCGAGGCCAGCCCGGCTCCGCTCCACAGGTCCGCGTGCCGGCTCGCCGGGTACCTGCCGATACAGGCCGCTGTCGCCTGTGGGTTCGCGCCGTTGACGAACCACAGCGCCCGACCGATGCCCTGGTCGACCGCGCGGTGGGCGTACGCCTGGTCACCCGGCCATGCCGGATAACGCTCCGGTCGCCAGGCACCCGTCACGTACCGCTCGGTGTGGAAGAAGGCCTGGTGAAAGCCGAGGCCGTCGAGGGCCAGCCACCGGTGCAGCGGGTTGGGCGGGATGACCGCGCGCCACCGCATCCGGGGAATGCGTGCCAGGCCCCACCCGATCCCGATGTGCGCCATGTAGACGTGGTCGGCGGCGGGGCCGGCCACGTACGCCCGTAACCGGCGCGGGCGTATCGACAACGAATCGACGACCGCGAGCCCCATCGCGCATCCCTCGTAGGCGAATCCGCGGAACTGCCGGTCGATACCGGCCAGCTCGCCGGCGATGTCGGCGGTGGGCACACCCGTCAACCCGACCCGTAGACCGGTCAGGAACGTCTGACCGACCATTTCGAGCTGCTGGCGTTGCTCGATTCCGGTCGGCTGCCACCCGGGCTTGCCGTCCATCTCCGTCTCGCTCGGATGAGGCATGAACATTCGTACCCGCAACGAAGCCAGCAGATTCGACACCATCCACCTCATTTACATCGGCACCTCTTCGCCGCCCGGCGCGGCAGCCTGGGCGCCCTTCATAATTGGCCCGATTGCCAGGTCGTGTCTTCTCTGATTGTGCGTTGTCCGGTCCGCGTGGTGCCCGGTAGCGCTTTCTGAGCGATCCTCAAGCGGTTCTCAATTCGTTTTTTAATGAGGCCCATGTCAACGCCATGGGCCGGTGGCCACCATGAGTCCCTGCTGTTTTTGCGGCGTCAGGAGACAGATATGGAACAGGCCGTCGAACGTATAGTGACCGTCATGCGTGACCGGTACGGTGACCGGCTGTACATTCCGGACCTTGCCGCGGAGGCATTCTTCAGCCCGTTCCACTTCTCTCGGATCTTTCGACGGGAGACCGGCGTGTCACCTGGTCAGTACCTGACGGCGGTCCGGTTGTTTGAGGCCAAGCGGTTGCTATTGACAACGTCCGTCAGCGTCGCCGACATCGCCTGCCGAGTGGGGTACCGGGGAATCGGCACGTTCACTACCCGGTTCACCACGTTGGTCGGCGTTCCGCCGGGTCACTACCGGCGGTTGGCCCCGGCGGGAATACTGAGCATGTCGGAGGAAATCTGTCGGTTACCCGATCCGGATCTCCTGTCGGCACGGCACCGGTCTTCGCGACAGTTAGGCGGCAGCGACGCGACCATTGTCACGTCAGTGCACTCCGCGGCCGTCGGACGAATTGGCCGGCTCTTCGTCGGAGTGTTCGACAACGGTGTTCCGCAGGGTCCGCCGGTGGCGTGGACGGTCGTGCCAGGGGAGGAAAGCGCCCTGGTGAGACTCGGCGGCGTGCCCGCGGGGCCAAAGGTGGTCATCGCGGTCGCCGAAGGGCGCTCGACGGCAACCGGTGACCAGACGCGGGCCGAATCGTTGATCTCCGTCAGCCGGTTGCAGGCGAGCGCCGGCTCGGTAACCTCGGCGGAACTCCAGCTGCGCCGTCCGCGACGGACGGATCCGCCGATCATGATCCCGCTCTGCAACGACGTTCCTGTCTTGCAGCGGATCGCCACGTGATTACCCCGGTGGACGCGGACATCGCCGGCGAACGCAACCACGGGTCATGTTTCGATCAGGACCGCACGTTGGAGTTCGCGGAGTTCCTGAGACGGTTCGAGGCCGAGCATCGTGTCGAGAATATGCCGGTAGTGGCGGAACGCGTCAAGAGCCTCGGCTCGACGGCCAGCCTTTTTCAACGCGCCGATGAGATGCGCGTGCAGGCGTTCGTTGAGCGGGTAGGAAATCACCAAGGACCGGAGGTCAGGCATGATTTGACGATGCCTACCGAGCAGAATCTCGGCCTGGATCCACACGTCGAGTGTTTGCATCTTGACCTCCTCCAGGTGCGCGGCGCGCGCCCGGAGGATTGGACCGGCGGTGACCCCGGCGGCGAAAAAGCCACGCCACAGCGACAGCGCCGTGCGCGCGACCCGGGATGCCTCACCCGGTTGGTTACTCTCGAGCAGCCGACCAGCTTCCTCGGCGAGCCGGGTGAACACAGCGGCGTCCAGGTGTTCGTCGCACACCCGAAGCACGTAACCCTGCGCCGCGGTCACCAGACCCACCGTCGACGTCGGCGTCGGCGTCGGGTTGAGCTCCTTGCGAAGATAATGAATGTAGGTCTGAATCGTCGTCACGGCGCTGGCCGGGGGATCGTCGCCCCATACCTCGTCGACCAGCGCTTCGATGCTGACGAACTGGTTTGCCCGAACCAACAGGGTGGCGAGCAACTGGCGCATTTTCGGTGCCGTCGGCGTTCGCGATAAGCCGCCACTGTCGATTACCTCAAGCGTGCCCAGGATTTTGAACTCCATACGTCGCTTTCCTCCCCCGCGAGCACAACCAGTTTCTGGACAACCT
>JAVHWE010000344.1:0-4371 GCA_032160285.1 Micromonosporaceae bacterium
TGTCGGGCGCCAGGCGGAGCACGGGGACCAGCCAGGGCAGCAGCCGGAGGGTGCCCCGGCCCGCTCGCGCCGCGCCCGACTGCGGTGACGCGACCGGACGCGACCCGGTCGACGGTAACAGCAGAACCAGCGTCGACACCTCGGGCCGCTCCGGCGTCGACAGCGCGGGCTCGGCGGTCCGGTCACCGGCCGACGAGCGGCGAGACGGCGGCGGCGGGTCGCCGCCCGGGCCGCTCACCCCGATGAGGCGGGCCAGGTCTGCGCCGGCGCCCGCGAAGGGGTGTGCCGTGGGTCGTCGCGAGCGCCGACGCGGCGGCGCGTCCGCCGGTGGCCGGGCGTCGGTCTCCGCCCACAGGACCAGCCGCCCGTCCCGGGCAACCAGGGCGTGCGCGACGATCAGGGTCGTCCCCGGTCGTGCCGGTACCGCGCGATCAACGTGGCGGTCGAGGAGTCCTGATCACGGAGGCCCTCGGCCGCGTCGGGCTCCACGAGGAGCGGTTCGAGCTGCTTGGCCATCACCTTGCCCAGCTCGACACCCCACTGGTCGAAGGAGTCGAGGCCCCAGATCACGCCCTCGGTGAACGTGATGTGTTCGTACAGCGCCACCAGCTGACCCAGCGTCGACGGGGTGAGCTTCGGCGCCAGGATCGAGGTCGTCGGATGGTTGCCGGGCATCACCTTGTGCGCGATCACGGCGGCGTCCACACCCTCGGCCTCGACCTGTTCATGGGTACGTCCGAAGGCCAGCGCCGCGGGCTGGGCGAAGAAGTTGGACATGAACAGGTCGTGCATCGCGTCGATGTCGTGGTTGGGTTCGCTGAACCCGATGAAGTCGGCCGGGATCAGCTTCGTTCCCTGGTGGATCAGCTGGTAGAACGCGTGCTGCCCATTCGTGCCCGGTTCGCCCCAGAAGATCTCACCGGTCTGGTGACCGACCGGCACCCCGTCGGCGCGCACCGACTTGCCGTTGCTCTCCATGGTGAGCTGCTGCAGGTACGCGGGGAAGCGGTGCAGGTACTGCGAGTACGGCAGTACCGCGTGGGTCTGCGCGCCGAGGAAGTTGTTGTACCAGACGTTGAGCAGGCCGAGCAGCGCCGGCACGTTGCGCTCGATCGGCGCGGTACGGAAGTGGTCGTCGACGGCGTGGAACCCGTCGAGCATCTCCCCGAACCGGGCGGGCCCGATGGCGAGCATCAGCGACAATCCCACCGCCGAGTCGAAGGAGTACCGCCCGCCGACCCAGTCCCAGAAGCCGAACATGTTCGCGGGGTCGATGCCGAAGTCCCGCACCCGCTGTTCGTTGGTGCTGACGGCGACGAAATGCTTGGCCACCGCCGAGTCGTCGGCGCCGAGCCGGTCGGTCAGCCAGCGGCGCGCCTCGGTGGCGTTGGTGAGCGTCTCGAGTGTCGTGAACGTCTTGGACACCACGACGAACAGGGTGGTCTCGGGGTCGAGACCGCGGGTGTTCTCGGACAGGTCGGTGGGGTCGATGTTGGAGACGAACCGGCAGCTGACGCCCGCGTCGCGGTACGCCTTCAACGCCTCGTAGGCCATCTTCGGGCCGAGGTCCGAACCGCCGATGCCGATGTTGACGACGGTTGCGATGGGTCTGCCGGTGTGGCCGCGCCACTGCTGTCCCCGCACCCGGTCGGCGAAGGCGGCCATCCGGTCGAGCACCTCGTGCACCTCGGCGGCCACATCCCGGCCGTCGACGACCAGCCGCGCACCCCGGGGTAGGCGCAGCGCGGTGTGCAGGACCGGCCGGTCCTCGCTGGTGTTGAGGTGCTCCCCGGCGAACATGGCCGCCGTACGCTCGGCCAGGCCGACCCGGTCGGCCAGCGCGGTGAGCAGCGTGAGCGTCTCGTCGGTGACGCGGTTCTTGCTGTAGTCGACGTACAGGTCGGCGAGCTGGGCGGTGAGCCGCTCGCCGCGCTGGGCGTCGACCGCGAACAGGTCACGCAGGTGGGTATGGCCGATCTTCTCGACGTGCGCCTGCAACGCCCGCCATTCGGCGATGGTCGTGACGTCCGTGCTCATCGTGATGCTCCCGCCTCGAGGATCGCGTTCCAGCTCAAACTACCGTGGGCCGCCGCGCTGTCGTCCGCGGTCATCGCTGATCTGGGGCCTAAATATGAGTTTTTATCCTAGTATGGGGGTACTTCCGGCTCGTGAGGGGACCTGATGCGGCGCTCGGCCGAAAACCGGGACACCCGGGACGGCTCCGTCAGTGACGCCTCCATGTTGGCAGGGCTCATCGTGGCGTCGAGCCACGACGCCATCGTGGCGGTCAACCTGCGCATGGAGGTCCTGGCCTGGAATCCGGCGGCCGAGACGCTGTACGGGTACCACGCCGCCGACGTCCTCGGCCGCCACCTCGACATACTGATCCCGATCGACGACCGCGACGACGAGCGCGAGGTCGTCCGTCTGGTCGCCGCCGGTGCCCACCTCGACCGGTACCGGGCTCGGCGGTTGCGCCGCGACGGCACGCTGCTCGACCTGTCGGTCAGCGTGTCGCCGGTGGTCGACGCGGCGGGCCGGGTCATCGGCGTGACGTCGACGTGCCGACCCATCGGAGACCGCGAGCGGGCCGAGGCGGCCGTCCAGGCCTTTCTCGAAGCCGCGCCCGACGCGATTGTGGGCGTCGGCGCGGACGGCCGGATCGTGCTGGCCAACACGCAGGCCGAGCGGCTTTTCGACCGACCGCGCCACGGGCTGGTGGGCCGCGAGATCGAGACCGCCGTCCCGGCCGGGCTTCCGGATCCGACCGGCACCGACCAGGCGGCGACCTCGACGGTCGCCGTCCGGGCCGACGGCGGCACGCTGCCGGTCGAGATCACGGTCAGCCTGCTCGACATCGGCGAGGGGCCGGTGCGCTGCGCCGTGATCCGCGACATCACCGACCGACTGGAAGCCCAGGCCGAGGAGGGTCGGCTACGGGCCGAAGCCGATCGGGTCCGGATCGACGCGCAGCTGCAGCGCACGCAGCGGCTGGAGAGCCTGGGCCAGCTCGCGGGCGGTATCGCGCACGACTTCAACAACCTCGTCGCGGTGATCCTCAACTACGCGGCATTCGTCACCGAAGAGGCCACCGAGGCCGGTCTGAGCACGATCGTCAACGACGCCGAGCAGATCATCCGGGCCGGCCAGCGCGGCGCCGAGCTGACCCATCAACTTCTCGCGTTCGCCCGGCGCGAGGTGGTCCGGCCGCGGGTGCTGGACCTCAACCAGGCGGTGACCGACGTCGAACAGATGCTGCGCCGCTCCATCGGCGGCCACATCACGCTGGTGACGCGGCTCGCCGACGACCTGCCCGCCACCACCGCGGACCCGGGCCAGCTCGAACAGGTCCTGGTCAATCTGGCGGTCAACGGACGCGACGCCATGCCCGGCGGTGGCCAGCTCACGATCGACACCGGCGTGCGCACCGTCGACGCCGATTACGTGGTGGCCCGCCCGAACCTCAACCCGGGCCGGTACGCGCGGTTGCGGGTCAGCGACACCGGCGCCGGGATGCCCCGAGACGTGGTGGACCGCGCGTTCGAGCCGTTCTTCACCACCAAGGCCAGCGGCGAGGGTACCGGCCTGGGGCTGGCGACCGTGTACGGCATCGTGACACAGGCCGGCGGCGACGTGTCCATCCAGTCGGAGGTGGGGATGGGTACCACGATCACCATCCTGCTGCCGACCACCGACTCCGAACCGACCGAGGTGATCGAGGACCTGGTGGTCGCGGGTGAGGTGCACGGCGAGACGATCCTCGTGGTGGAGGACGAGCCGGCGCTGCGGCAGGTGGTCCACCGGATGCTGTCGACGGCGGGCTACCAGGTTCTGGCCGCCGAGGATGGCCCGTCCGCGTTCGACCAGGCCATGCGGCACGAGGGTCGCATCGACCTGGTCCTCACCGACGTCGTCATGCCGCATATGCTCGGCACGGACCTCGCCCGGCAACTGGCCGAACTCCCCGGTGAGTCCGTGGTGCTATATATGTCCGGCTATGCCCGTCCGGTCCTCGCCTCTCATGGCACGCTGGACTCGGACGTGCACCTGCTGGAGAAGCCGTTCACCAGGCGGCAGCTCCTGGCTGCGGTTCGCTGCCGCCTGGATGACGGGTTACCAGTAGTGGCGTCGACCGCCGACCGGCCGTCCGACCGAGCCCAGGATCAGCAGCACGGCGCCGATGATGAGCACGATGATGCCGATCGTGGTCAGAATCGGAACGTGCAGGAAAATACCCAGCAGTAGAAGCAGAACTCCTAAGATCAACATCTCGTGGCTCCTGGTCGATGGGGGTCAGTGCGAGTTGGTCATACCCACACCCGCCACCGGCGAATCACACGTGTCGTATTCAGCCGGCCGGCGCCGCCGACA
>JAVHWE010000401.1:0-3992 GCA_032160285.1 Micromonosporaceae bacterium
GCCGTCAGGCCGGTCCCGACCGGCACAACGGCACACGCTTCGCCCGGTTACGGCGGCGGGAACATTCGTGCTGGCCGGGCCGTTGGCAGGATGAAAGTTGCGCGAGGTACGCTCAACCCCGAGTTGACGTCGACTTGCCTCGTCGATCAACATTGAGTCTGCATAACTCAACTTCCCCCGGGAGGGATTACCCATGGCACGAGCGGTCGGCATCGACCTCGGCACCACCAACTCCGTCGTCAGCGTCCTTGAGGGTGGCGAGCCCACGGTCATCGCCAACGCGGAGGGGTCGCGGACGACGCCGTCGATCGTGGCGTTCGCCAAGAACGGCGAGGTCCTGGTCGGCGAGGTGGCGAAGCGCCAGGCGGTCACGAACGTCGATCGCACCATCCGGTCGGTGAAGCGCCACATCGGCACCGACTGGAAGGTGGACATCGACGGCAAGAACTACACCCCGCAGGAGATCAGCGCTCGCGTGCTGATGAAGCTCAAGCGGGACGCGGAGTCCTACCTCGGCGACACGGTGACCGACGCGGTCATCACGGTCCCGGCGTACTTCTCCGACCACCAGCGGCAGGCCACCAAGGAGGCCGGCGCGATCGCGGGCCTGAACGTCCTGCGCATCGTCAACGAGCCCACGGCGGCTGCCCTGGCATACGGCCTGGACAAGGGCGAGCAGGAGCAGACGATCCTGGTGTTCGACCTCGGCGGTGGCACGTTCGACGTGTCGCTGCTGGAGATCGGCGACGGCGTGGTCGAGGTCAAGGCCACCTCCGGCGACACCAACCTCGGTGGTGACGACTGGGACCAGCGTCTCGTCGAGCACCTGGTCAAGACCTTCGTGAGCCAGAACGGCATCGACCTGTCCAAGGACAAGATGGCGATGCAGCGGCTCCGCGAGGCGGCCGAGAAGGCGAAGATCGAGCTTTCCGGATCGCAGTCCAGCGCCATCAACCTGCCCTACATCACGGCCGGCCCCGACGGTCCGCTGCACCTCGACGTCACCGTGACCCGCGCGGAATTCCAGCGGATGACCGCCGACCTGCTCGAGCGCTGCAAGGGCCCGTTCAACCAGGCCGTGAAGGACGCCGGTATCCGCGTCAACGACGTCGACCACGTGATCCTCGTCGGCGGATCGACGCGCATGCCCGCCGTCACCGACCTGGTGCGCGAGCTGACCGGCGGCAAGGAGCCGAACAAGGGCGTCAACCCGGACGAGGTCGTCGCCGTTGGCGCCGCCCTGCAGGCCGGCGTGCTCAAGGGCGAGGTCAAGGACGTCCTGCTGCTCGACGTCACCCCGCTGTCCCTCGGCATCGAGACCAAGGGCGGCATCATGACCAAGCTCATCGAGCGGAACACGACGATCCCGACCAAGCGCTCGGAGATCTTCACCACCGCCGACGACAACCAGCCCTCGGTGCAGATCCAGGTGTACCAGGGCGAGCGCGAGATGGCGGCCTACAACAAGAAGCTCGGCATGTTCGAGCTGACGGGCCTGCCGCCGGCGCCGCGGGGCGTCCCGCAGGTCGAGGTCACCTTCGACATCGACGCGAACGGCATCGTGCACGTGTCCGCGAAGGACCTGGGCACCGGCCGCGAGCAGTCGATGACGATCACCGGTGGCTCCGCGCTGCCGAAGGACGACATCGAGCGCATGATGCGCGACGCCGAGGCGCACGCCGACGACGACAAGCGCCGCCGCGAGGAGGCCGAGACCCGCAACCGGGCCGAGTCCCTCCAGTACCAGACCGAGAAGTTCCTGGCCGAGAACGGCGACAAGATCCCGGCCGACAAGAAGACCGAGCTGTCGGACGCGCTGAGCGAGCTGCGCGGCGCCGTCGGCGGCACCGACATCGAGGCGATCTCGGCCGCGCACGAGAAGGTCTCCACGCTCTCGCAGGAGATCGGCGGGGCGATGTACGCGCAGGCGGCGGCCGACGCACCGTCCGCCCCCGGCGCGGAGGCCGGTCCGGAGGCACCGCACGCCCAGGCGGGCGACACCGGTGACTCTGACGTGGTGGACGCCGAGATCGTCGACGAGCCTGGCGAGGGCGGCAAGAAGTGAGCAAAACCAACGGGGACTCGGGCGACCGGGGCGAGGAGCAGCCGAAGGTCGTGATCCGCGACCGCCGGCGCATTGATCCGGAGACCGGCGCGGCTCGACCCGGTGCCCGGCCAGCGGGACAGTCCGCTGGCCGGAGCCCCGGCGCGGCGACCTCGGGTGCCGCGGCGATGAAGAAGATCATCGAGCGCACGTCCAGTGAGAAGAAGTCTGACGACGACAAGGCTGGCGGCGAGCAGTCCGGCGCCCCTAGCAAGGCGGACCTGAAGGAGGCGGAGGCGCTGCGATCGGAACTCGAAGAGCGCACGCTCGACCTCCAGCGGGTCACCGCCGAGTACGCCAACTACCGCAAGCGGGTCGACCGTGACCGGCTCGCGGTGGTCGAACAGGCGACGGGCGCGGTGCTCACCACGCTCCTGCCGGTCCTCGACGACATCGACAGGGCGCGCGCACACGGCGACCTGACCGGCGCGTTCGCGGCGGTGGCCGAGCAGCTCCAGAACAATCTGAACAAGCTCGGTCTCACGCCGTTCGGCGAGGTCGGCGACGTGTTCGACCCGATGTACCACGAGGCCGTGATGCACACGACCAGCGCGGACGTCACCGAACCGACCTGCGTGGACGTCCTGCGCAAGGGCTACGCGCTGGGCGAGCGGCTGCTGCGGGCCGCGATGGTCGCGGTGGCGGACCCGGAGGCCGGTGCGCCGGTCACCGACGGTTAGCGGGGGGAGGGACGCCTGATGAGCACGAAGGACTGGCTCGAAAAGGACTACTACGCGGTACTGGGCGTCCCGAAGACGGCCACGCCCGAGGAGATCAAGAAGGCCTACCGCAAGCTTGCCCGCGACCTGCACCCGGACAAGAACCCCGGGAACGCCAAGGCCGAGGCCAAGTTCAAGGAGGTCTCCGAGGCGAACGACGTGCTGTCGGACACCACGAAGCGGCGCGAGTACGACGAGGCGCGCTCGCTGTTCGGGTCGGGTGCGTTCCGGCGTAGCGGTGGCACGTCCGGCGCCCCGGGCGGGTTCGATTTCTCGGACCTGTTCGGCGGCGGCGGAACTGGTGGCGGCGGCACGAGGGTCGGCGGCATCGGCGACCTGTTCGGCCAGATGTTCGGCGGTGGCGGGACGCGCACCACCCAGGCGGGTCCCGCCCGTGGCCGCGACATCGAGACCGAGGCCACCCTCGACTTCGCGGAGGCTGTGCACGGGGTGACGGTCCCGCTGCGGCTGCACGCGCCGGGGGTCTGCGACACCTGCAAGGGATCGGGTGCCAAGCCCGGCACCTCGCCCCGGCGGTGCCCGAACTGTGGCGGTTCCGGCCTGACGAGCCGGAACCAGGGCGCGTTCGGCTTCAGCGAGCCGTGCCGGGAGTGCCAGGGCACCGGATCGCTGATCGACGACAAGTGCAAGGACTGCAAAGGCACCGGTGGGGTCACCAAGACCCGCACGATGAACGTCCGGATCCCGGCGGGTGTGAGCGACGGCCAGCGGATCCGCCTCAAGGGCAAGGGGCAGCCCGGACAACGCGGCGGCCCGCCCGGGGATCTCTACGTGGTGGTGCACGTGAACGGGCACAAGGTGTTCGGCCGCAAGGGTGAGGATCTGCTGCTCACGGTCCCGGTGACCTTCCCCGAGGCGGCGATGGGCACCGAGCTGAAGGTCCCGACGCTGAACGGGTCGGTCACGCTGCGGGTCCCGGCGGGTACGCCGTCGGGGCGCCGGCTGCGGGTCCGGGGCAAGGGCGTGGGGAAGGCCGACGGCACGTTCGGCGATCTGCTGGTGACGATCGAGGTGTCGGTCCCGCAGAAGCTCACCGAGGCGGCGAGGCAGGCGCTCGCCGCGTACTCCAAGGCGATGCCGGAGAACCCGAGGAGTGCGCTGGAACGGGAGGCGAGCCGTGGCTGAGAACCCGTCCGATCCGCAGCTCG
>JAVHWE010000450.1:0-13479 GCA_032160285.1 Micromonosporaceae bacterium
GCAGCCCGCTGTTCACCCAGTCCGTGATCCACCGGTCCAACGGCCGGACCATCACGGTGAACGCCACCGGAGCGGCGACCAACGCGCCGTTCGTGCAGAGCCTGACCGTCAACGGCGTCGCGTCCAACCGGGCGTGGCTGCCGGAGTCGATGGTCGCCAACGGCGGCACGGTGAACTTCGTTCTCGGTACCACCGCCAACACCGGGTTTGGCAGCGCGGCGGCCGACGCACCCCCGTCGTTCGACACGGGCGCGGCGGTGGCCGACCAATCCGGCGCTGTATCGGGGCGGCTGCGCTGATCGAGCGGTCCTTGCGACGTCGGGCGTGATGTGCGTGCACATCACGCCCGGCGCGTCACCGTAGCCCCTCAGGGGTTCGTGTCGGTATCGAACCAGCCGCAGATCGTCGGTACCCGGACCGGCGCACCACGGTGGCGGGTCCACACGACGGTGCCGCCGCTCCCGCACAGTTGAGGGCACACGGCGACCGTCTGCTCGATGTCTTCGTCGGCCACATTGCAATACGCCGTGACCGCGGCGCCAGCGGCTCGTGGCCGCTGGCGCCTGGTGTAACGCGGTCGTCAGAGCTGGGCGAGGAATACGGCGTTGGCCATCGCCCGGTCGCCGGCGTCGTTGGGGTGCAGGTGGTCGCCGCTGTCGAAGGCCGGCGCCATGACCTGCGGATTGGCCGGGTCCCTGATCGCCGCGTCGAAGTCGGCGACACCGTCGAAGGTGCCGGACGTCCGGATCCACGTGTTCACCGCCAGGCGGACCTGGTCCAGTGCCGGCGTGAACGAGTTCCAGCCACCCCACGCCGTGATGGTGGCGCCGATGACGCGCAGGCCACGGGCATGCGACTGCGCCGCCACCTGGGCGAGTCCGGCGATTATCTGTTGCGGGTCGGTCTGGTGCGGGGTCTGCTGGATGTCGTTGATCCCCTCAAAAACAATCACCGAACGGACGCCCGGCCGGTCGAGCACGTCGAACGTCAATCGGGCCAGGGCCGAGCGGCTGCTGCCGTCGAAGATCGTATAGTTCGGCGCGCCACCGTCGAGGATCACCCGGTTGCCGCTGATGCCGGCGTTGACGACACCGTACGACAGGGGGCCGAACAGGCTGTTGAGGCGCTGGGAAAGGAAGTCCGTCCAGCGCCGGTTGGCTCCCGAGGTGGAGTTCACGCCGTCGGTGATCGAGTCGCCGAGCGCTACCACGGTTCCGTTGCCGCCGCTGACATCGACGCCACTGACGTAGTGCCAGACGAAGGTCTGCTTCGGTACCGACGCGGCGGCCACGTCCGCGGCGTGGTCGATCCGGTCGTCGTTGAAAAACGACGTCTGCTTGGCGACGGAGTGGAACGTCACGGTACCCGAGGGGTCGGGTGTCCAGGTGGTCACGAGCAGGTCCTGGTCGGCGGGGACGGTCAGCGCCACGCCGTCGCTGACCACTTCCGCGCCGACCGGAATGGTGATCGACGCGCTGCCCGCGAACCGCACGTCCCGCATGGTGCCCGCGCGCGCCGATCCGTCACTGTTGTCGATCGTGCCGTTGGCGCGCCCGCCGGTGTGTGCCGAGACCGCCACGGTCACGTGTGCCATCAGCACCGGCGCGGTGCCGTACCGGTTGGACAGGTGGACCCGGACCCGGGTCCCGGGGACGCTGGTATGCACCACGTTGCGGATGGTGAAGCCGGCGAACCCGGCGAGCACGTTTCCGACTGCGGCGGACTGTGCGGTCCCCCAGGTCGCCGACCAGCCGCCGATGACGGCGTTCGGCTCCACCGGGGTCGCGAACGTCGCCTTGGCGGCGACGACGCCGCCGGCCGACACGGCAAGGGCGACCGCAGCCACCGCCAACCGGACCCGCCTTGGTGCTCGCACGGACATGTCCGTCCCTCCTGATACCCGCAAGTACCGGTGACAACGTTGTCTAGCGCGGTGCTGAAAGTCTGGCCGGACCATGCCCGGATGTAAAGACGCAGGGCCATGCTATGTAAAAATGTCTATGTATGGTAGGTCCGGCCGTTCCCGCGTGCCGGGTTGCGGTCATGGTCGCCGAGGCGGATCGTCAAAGATACACGTCGGTGGACGTTTGTCCTTTTGGCGACGCGCACTGGGCCGATAGGCCATTTTGTCCAGGCCAATGAGTGATATCTATCGATGTTACAGTCCAAGTGCCTGGGAGCTCCGAGCAACGGGATGCTCCAACAAATGTTGGTTTACTCGTGGATGGGGCTTTCATGATCAACATTAGCCGTCGGGTCCTTCTCGGCGCGACCGGAACCGCCGTGGTGGCCGGCCTCGGCGGGGGTGATGCCGCGGCGGCCGCGCCGGCCGCCGCTGACCTCACCCCGCTGTCCATCACGGCCGCGGGCAGCTCCTGGACACTGGAGAACGACGTCCTGCGGGTGGTCGTCCAGTTCACCGCCGGCAGCCTGACGCTGAGCAGTGTCTTCAACAAGGCCGCCGGCCACGAGTACCAGACGGTGGCGGCCGGCAAGCGGCTGTTCCGGTACGACTTCAACGGCGCCCGCTCCGTCATCGCCAATGACGGCGGCTGGACACTGGGCACTCCGGTCACGGCGCCGATCACCATGTTCTCCCGGACCGGTCAGTCCACCGTCGGCCAGCAGCTGCGGCTGCCGCTGACCCGCACGGCCCCGCTGCCGCTGACCGTCACCGCCGTGTTCGAGATCTACGAGAACAGGGCCGGGCTGCGCTTCTTCACCCTGCTGCGCAACAACGACACGGTCAACCAGATCACCGTCACCGCGTCGGTCGTCTTCGCCCTCGCCGCGGCCAACCTGGCGCACACCCTCAACTTCGTGACCGTTGCCAGGTGGCAGAGCACCACCGGCGCGCTGGCCCCGACGCCCGCGAGCACGGCGACCGCGGCCGCCCGTGCCGAGTTGCCGAAGAAGGTGCTCAACGTCTACACCGGCAACCACGGTTGGAGTATCAGTCCGGAACTGAACTGGAAGACCCAGCACGGTAACGGCAACCACCCGACCGACTTCATGCTGCCGCCGTTCGCCAGCATCAACGCCTGGTCCGGCATCGACCACGTCCTGGTGCAGACGAATCCGACGGCCCTGCAACTCGTGCTCTTCCCGCGGGAGGAGTTCGAGTACCTGGCGGTCAACCTGACCGTCTTCGCCGGCGGGAATGTCGAAGGCAAGATGGCCGATGCGGAACACTTCCGCAAGCGGTTCCGGTACAACCACGTCACCGCGCTGTTCAACACCAACGACTTCGGCTATCGCGGCTCGACCCGGACGCTGCCGACCAACTACTACTACACCACCGTCATTCCCAAGGCCGCCGCGGCCGGGTTGGACATGGTGATGCTTGACGACTTCTGGAACACCACCCGGGACACGATCACGCCGAACGCCATGATCACGCCGAGCATCGGCACCCTGGCCAAGCTGGGCACCGCGATCACCGCCGCGGGGATGCAGTTCGGACTCTGGTTCAGTCTCAGCGGCGGCAACCACAATCTCGGTCGCGACCTCGCCGACCCGGCCAACCTGGCGGTGAAGCGGACGCAGATCGAGAGCATGATGTCGAGCGCCAAGCTCACCCACCAGATGGTCGACCTGACCGAATGGTGGCAGAACGAGACCACGACCACCCACTCGCACGCCAGCGACAACGTGTACCGCAAGGCGGTGCTCTGTCGTCGACTGCTGAACGACCTGGTCGAGGCCCACCCCACGTTCCTGCCGAAGATGACCACCGAGCTGGACATCTTCCCCACCCAGGGCAACCGCATCAATGGCCTGATGCACGTCGCCTACAACGGCTGGACCACCTCGGCCGCCGGCATCACCGGCGAAACGCTTTCGCTGCAGCCGGCGCTGCTCCTGTTCGGGCACCTGCCGATGGAAGCGGCCTACATGAACAACGGAACGATGTCCGGGAAGATGGAGGACTACTACTCCTTCATGGCCGCCCGCAACGTCAAGTTCGGGGACGACCCGGGGAACGCGACCCTCTGGCCCACCAAGGGCATCAACCTGATGGCCACGTTCAACCGGTGGCGCAAGTCGCCGCGGGTGGTCGCGTTGACCGACGACCTGTTCCGCCCGGTGTACCTCGGCACCAACTGGGATACCGCAGCCTGGAACCTGACCAGTGGCCCGTACGTCTGGATGTACACCAACGACGCCCGCAGCCGGGCCCTGATGATCGCAACCGGGGTCGGCGGTACCGCCACCAGCGTGACCGCGGACCTGCGCTGGCTCGACCCGGCCGCGACGTACCTGGTCTCCGACATCACCCTCGACGACAACGGCACCCACACGTACGCCTTCCGCGGCGCGTTCACCGGCGCCAAGCTACGCACCCCCGGATTCCCGATCAACCTGAAGACGAACACCTCCCGGGGCAAGGCGTTCTGGATCGAGAAGGCGGCCGGTACCGGCCCGCAGGTGCAGTACGCCGACGAGCGGGTCACCTCATGGACCGCCCAGGCGTCCGGCACGGACCTCCTGGTCCACCTGACCGGCACCGCGAACGCCGCTACCACGATCATCGTGGCGAGTTCGGGTACCAACCGGGGCGTGGTCCGCGCCGTCACGCTGAACGCGCAGGGTGTCGCCGACGTCACGGTCCACGCCGCGGATCTGCTCCCGCCGGTGTAAGCCGACCGGTCGTGCCCGGTGGGCAGGCTCACCGGGCACAACCGTGGTGGTCGCGGGCCCTGGCCCGGATGTGTCAGGTCGAGGACCGCCCGGATGGATCCTTGACATGCAGGAGCATGGATAGCTACTTTCCTCGCGTTGCGGAAAGCGCTTACCGCGTGCGGTGAACTCAATTTCGGCGACGGGCGTGGACCACGTCGTGATGCCACGGTGCTGCACCGAACCTCCCGGGCGTGGTCATAGACATCGGAGGTCTTATGTCACAGTTCAGACCGCGTTGGCACCAGGTCGTACCGCGAATAGTCGCCGCCGTCGCCGTTGCGGCGGTTGTCGGCGGTGTCACGACTGCCTGCGGTAAAGATTCCAAACCCCAGGCCGCTGACACCCCGGTCGCCCTGCGCTTCTCGTGGTGGGGCAGCGATACCCGGGCCGGGCTCACCACGAATGCGATCAAGGAGTTCGAGGCCGTCCACACCAATATCAAGGTTCAGACCGACTACGCGGCGTACGCGCCGTACTGGCAGAAGATCGCGACCGAGACCGCGGGCGGCAACCCGCCCGATGTGATCCAGATGGACTACCGGTACCTGTCGGAGTACGGCCGTCGTAACGCCCTGCTCGACCTCGGCAAGCAGAAGGCCGCGCTGAAACTGACCGACATCGAGCCGGCCTTGGGCACCACCGGCAAGGTCGACGGCAAGACCGTCGCGGTGCCGTTCGGGCAGAACACCGTCGCGATCGCGGTGGACACCACCACACTGGGCAAGCTCGGCGTCGACTCGCCGAAGGCGGGTATGAGCTGGAGCGACTTCGCCGCCTGGGCCAAGCAGGTGAACACCAAGTCGGGCGGCAAGGTCTACGGCGTCAGCGACATGGGGTACGCCGAGGACGTCTTCGAGACCTGGCTGCGTCAGAGCGGCAAGGTCCTGTTCAAGCCCGACGGCAAGTTCGGCTTCACCAGCGACGACCTGACCAAGTTCTGGACCCTCTGGCAGGACATGGTCAAGTCGGGGGCGGCGACGCCGGCCGACATCTCCAACGCCTACGACGGCACGACCGCCAAGTCCGCCCTGGTACAGGGCAAGTCGGCGGCCGAGTTCATCTTCGACAACACGCTGGGCGGCACCCAGGCCGCGACCAAGAACACGTTGCAACTGGTCGGTTTCCCCACCGACGGCTCGAACTCGGGGATGTACTACAAGCCGACGATGCTGCTCAGCGCCGCGGCCCGTAGCAAGCATCCCAAGGAGGCCGCGCAGCTCATCGACTTCCTGGTGAACAACGAGGCGGCGGGTAAGGCGCTCGGCGTCGACCGCGGGCTGCCGGCGAACACCAAGATCCGTACCGTGGTGATCGGGTCGTTGACCGGACCGTCGCAGGTGGTCGTCGCCTACGAGGACAGCGTCAAGGCGTCGCTGTCGCCGACACCCGCCGCACCCCCGAAGGGCGACGGCGAGGTGAAGAACCTGTTCCAGAGCGTGTACCAGGGGGTCACCTCGGGAAAGACGCCGATCGCCGCCGCGGTCACCAGCTTCCTGCAGCAGGCAACGCAGGCAATCGGTGCGTAAAACCGCCCTGGCCGATCTGGCCCCGCCCGTCGCGGCACCACCGCCGCGGCGGGCGGGCGGGAGCGAGTCCGGGTCATCGCGACGCCGTCGCGACCGGCCGGACCCGGCCGGGTACCTGTTCATGGCGCCCTGGCTGATCGGCCTCGCGTCGTTCACCGCCGGGCCCCTGGTCATTTCGCTCTACCTGTCGTTCACCAACTACGACCTGTTCACCTCGCCGAAGTGGGTGGGCCTGGCGAACTTCCGACGGATGTTCACCGACGACCCGCGGTACTGGCACTCGGTGCGGGTGACCGCGCTGTACGTGGTGACCTCGGTACCGTTGAAGCTGTCCCTGGCGCTCGCGGTGGCCGTGCTCATCAACCGGTCCCGTGCCGGGGTCGGGCTCTACCGGGCGCTGCTGTACGTGCCGTCGCTGCTCGGCGCGAGCGTGGCGATCGCGTTGGTATGGCGTGGGATGTTCGACACCGGTGGCGCCGTCAACCTCGCGCTGGGCCTGTTCGGCATCCACGGCGGTAGCTGGATCTACCGACCGGACACCGCGCTGGGCACGCTGGTCGCGTTGGGCGTCTGGCAGTTCGGGGCGCCTATGGTGATCTTCCTGGCTGGTCTCAAGCAGATCCCGCCGGAGCTGTACGACGCCGCTGCCATCGAAGGGGCCAACAAGCTGCGCCAGTTCATCCACATCACGGTGCCGATGCTCTCGCCGGTGATCTTCTTCAACCTGCTTCTCGAGGTGATCCACGCCTTCCAGTCCTTCACCCCGGCGTCGATCATCTCCAGCGGTACCGGTGGGCCGGCGGACTCCACACTGGTCTACACCCTGTACCTCTACCAGCAGGGATTCACCAACTTCAACATGGGCTACGCCTCGGCGATGGCCTGGATGCTGCTCGTCGCCATCGGCGCCATCACGCTCGCGCTGTTCGCGACCGCCCGGTTCTGGGTCTTCTACGGCGGGGAGGACGGATGACCGCGATCACGTCGAGCCGCCCCACCCGGCCGCCGCGGCCCGCCCGCCGGCGCACCCGGCGTGGTTCGCTCCCGCAGCGGCTGGCCTGGCACGCGATGGTCATCGCCCTCATCGCCGTCGTGGTGTATCCGCTGCTGTGGTTGCTGGGGCAGTCGTTCAAGCCCGCCGACGAGATCGTCACCAACCTGCGGTTCTGGCCGAGCCACGTCACGCTGGACAACTACGTGCAGGGCTGGTCCGGCCTTCCGGCCGGCACGTTCCTGCGCTTCTTCGGCAACTCCCTGCTGGTCGCCTCGCTCGCCGTGGTCGGCAACGTGCTGGCCTGCTCGTTGACCGGCTTCGCACTGGCCAAGCTGCGCTTCCGGGGCCGCGGCGTGTTCTTCGCCATCATGATCGGCACCCTGCTGCTGCCGTACCATGTCCTGATCGTCCCGCAGTACGTGATCTTCAGGCAGCTCGGGTGGATCGACACGATACTGCCGCTGGTGGTACCGAAGTTCCTCGCCACCGACGCGTTCTTCGTGTTTCTCATGGTGCAGTTCATCCGGGGAGTTCCGCGTGAACTCGACGACGCGGCCAAGCTCGACGGCTGCGGCCCGTGGCGGCTCTACTGGCAGATCACCATGCCGTTGGCGCGCCCGGCCCTGGTGACCACGTCGATCTTCGCGTTCGTCTGGACCTGGAACGACTTTTTCACACAGCTGGTCTACCTCAGCTCGCCGGAGAAGTACACGGTGCCGCTGGCGTTGAACCTGTTCATCGACCACACCAGCCAGTCCGCGTACGGGCCGATGTTCGCCATGGCCCTGGTGTCGATGCTGCCCATCTTCCTGTTCTTCCTGGCCTTCCAGCGACTGCTCGTCGAGGGCATCGCGACCAGCGGCCTGAAGGGGTGATCATGGCACGCCCGACGACCGTACCCGCCGGACCGGCCCGGGCGTCCGGCGCCGCCCGGACCCGCGCGCTGTCGACCGTCACCCGGCTCAGCGACTGCCTGCTGCTCGGGGTCTGCTGCGCGGTCGCGGCGGTGGGCGTCGTCACCGCCGGGCCGGGGCTCGCCGCCGCGGCGACGGTGGTCCGGGGCTGGGCGGCCGACGAGCAGCCGCCGCTGGTGGCCACGTTCGTGACGGCGATCCGCCGCCATACGGTCGGGTTGCTCGGGCCGCAACTGGCGCTGCTCGGGATGCTGCTGGTCGGCTGGCTCGATCTCGCGGCGGCCGGTGGTGGTCTGCCGGGCGGCGGCGCGGTCCGGGTGTTCGTCGGTCTCACCCTGGCCGTCGCGGTCGCCTCGTACCTGGCCATGTTCGGAATCTGGGCCGCTCACGGCGGAAGCTGGTGGTCGGCCTGGGCGCGGTCGGCGACGCTGTGCGTGCGGCGTCCCTGGCTGCCGGTGGCGCTGACCGCCGTACTGGCTATCGGGGCGCTGCTCGTCTCGGTGGCCCCGCCGACGGTGGTGGTCATCGGCGGACCGCTGGCGCTAGCCGTCGGCGTGCTGGTGAGCCGGGCCGACCGTGACCGGGTCGACGGTGATTGGGTCGATGGTGACCGGGTCGACGGTGATCCGGTCGACGGTGGCCGGCCCGACGCGAGCGTGGCCGGTGGCGGCCCGGGTCACCGCCGGGCGGGGTGGCGGCGATGACGTACGACCTGGTGCTGGTCGGTACCGGCGGTATCGCCCACGCCCACGCTGAGGCGGTCGCGGCGGTAAGCGACCGGGCGCGGATCGTGGCAGCGGTGGACGTGGCCGCCGACCGGCTGGACGCGTTCGGCGCCAAGTACGACATCGGGCGGCTCTACCGCGACTACACCGACGCGCTCGAGAGCGAACCGGACGCCGACATGGTGGTGCTGTGTACGCCGCCGATGCTGCACACGTCGCAGGCGCTCGCCGCGCTGGCCCGCGGACAGGTGGTCTACTGCGAGAAGCCGCCCGCGGTGAGCCTGGCCGACCTCGATGAGATCATCGCCGCCGAGCGGGCGACCGGCGGGTGCTTCGCCACCGTCTTCCAGCAGCGCTACGGCGGCGGCGCCGCGCAGCTGCGCGAACTGATCCGCACGGGCGCGCTGGGCCGTCCGACCGTCGCCGTCTGCCACACCCTGTGGTACCGCGAGCCGGCGTACTTCGCGGTGAATTGGCGGGGCCGGTGGGAGACCGAGGGCGGTGGACCCACCATGGGCCACGGCATCCACCAGATGGATCTGTTGCTGTCGATTCTCGGTCCGTGGCGTGAGGTGACCGCGGTCGCGGCCCGACTCGCCCGCGAAACCAACACCGAGGACGTGTCGGCCGCGCTCATCACATTCGAAGACGGCACCGTCGCGTCGGTGGTCAACAGCCTGTTGTCGCCGAGGCAGACCAGCTACCTGCGGTTCGACTTCGATACCGCGACGGTGGAGCTGAGCCACTACGACCGGTACGGCGACGCCAACTGGACCGTCACCGGTGCGCCGGGCCACGAGACCGAGGTGGACCGGCTATGGGCCGCCGGCCGGCGCGGTACCCGCAGCGGGCATGTAGCCCAGCTCCGCGCCGTTCTGGACGCCCTGGACGGCGCGCAGCCCCCGCCGGTGACCAGCGTGGACGCCCGCGCCACCCTCGAGCTGTCGGCGGCGATCTACGCGTCCGCGTTCACCGGCCGACCGGTGCGGCGCGGCGACATCGACGGATCGTCGCCGTACCACCGACACATGGCAGGGGAGGCCCCGCCGTGGCCGGCGCTGAAATGACCACCGAACCGCCGCGGTGCGGCCTGGCGCTCGACCACGAGCACGGGCGGTCGCTGCGCGTGCGGTACGGCGACACCGAGCTGCTCCGGTACGTCTACCGGACGTGGGAGCCGCAGGTGGAGTCGCCGCGGCCGTACCTGCATCCGGTCCGCACCCTGGGCGGCGATGAGATCACCGCGTACCGCCCGCATGACCACGTCTGGCACAAGGGTGTGGCGTGGTCGCTGCCGTTCGTCGGTGACGACAACTTCTGGGGTGGGGGCAGCTACCTGCACGGCTCCGGCTACGTGCAACTGCCCAACAACGGCGGGATGTGGCACCGCCGGTTCGTCGCGATCACCGCCGACGTCGATCGGGTGGACATCGCGCACGAACTGGACTGGATCACCGAGCCCGGCGAGCGCCGCATCGACGAGCGCCGCGCTCTTGCGGTGACGCTCACCGGCGACGCCTGGGTGCTGGCGTTCTCCACCGCGATGACCAATGTGTCCGCGGACCCGATCGCACTGGGCAGTCCGACGACCCGTGGCCGGCCGGCGGCCGGGTACGGCGGACTGTTCTGGCGCGGGCCGCGGGCGTTCACCGGCGGCCGGGTGTTCACCCCCGCCGGCGGCGCGGCCGGCGGGGACGAGCTGATGGGTACCCGCCATCCCTGGCTCGCCTTCACCGGCCGGCACGACGGTACCGGGCGGCGGTCCACGCTGCTGTTCGTCGACGCCCCCGCCAACCCGGGTCACCCGACGCGATGGTTCGTGCGGTCCACCGAGTTCGCCGCGGTCTGCCCGGCGCCGTTCTTCAGCGCCGAGGTGACCGTGGCGCCGGGTGACACGCTGCGGCTGCGGTACGCGATGGTGGTGGCCGACGGTGAACCTGGGCCGGCAGAGCTGGCGGCGCTGGCCGCCGCCGGGCTCGACGCGATGCGGGCGGCCGACCGGTGACCGGGCAGGCGGGCGTCGGCGGCTTCCCCGGCACGGTGGGGGTTTCCCCGCTCCTGGTGCCCGGCTGGCGGCGGTTGTGGCGTGACCGCGCCCTGGCGCACGCTGAACACACCGGCCGGCAGTTGAGCGGTCTGGCCGGTGGCGATGCCAGCCACCTGGCCGACGCCGAGGTGTACGTGGCGCGCGTAAGCGAAGCCGAAACTTTCGGTATGTGCGGGCGACTGACGTTGTCGACCGGCGACCCGACCCGGGTCCGGCGTACCGACCCTTCATCCATAAGGGACAGTCAGGAGGACTTCAGGTGACAGAGATCAGCCGCCGCACGTTCCTTCAGGTGACCGGCGCAACCGGAGTCGTGGCCGCGACCGGCCTCGGTCAGGCGTCCGCCGCCTACTCGGCAGACCCGGTCGCCGCGGCCGACGGAGGGCCGGCGTCCATCACGGTGACCGACGACACCATCCACGCCGCCAACGACGTCGTCCGGGTGGCGCTGCGGTTCGCGGCCGGCAGCCTCAACCTGACCAGCCTGTTCAACGTCGCCGCCAACACCGAGTACCAGACCGTGCCGGCCGGCGGGCAACTGTTCTCGTACTCCCTCGACGGGGTGGCCACCGTCGCCGCCGACGACGGCGGCTGGACCTTCGGCACGCCGGAGATCAGCCCGATCATCATGTTCACCCGGCAGGGCGAACGAACGGTGGGCAGGCAGGTGCGGCTCGCGATGAGCCGGACCGCCCCCCGGGCCCTCACCGTCACGGTCGTGCTGGAGGTATACAACGGCCGGGCCGGCGTCCGGTTCTACACCCTGATCCGCAACGGCAGCGCCACGGACCCGCTCACCATCACCTCGTCCGTGGTCCTGGCGCTGGGTTTCGCGAACCTGCCGCACACCCTGCACTACGTGCCGAACGCGATCTGGAAGAGCACCCGGGGAGCGCTCGCCCCGGTACCTGAGGACACCTCGACCCCGGCGAAGCAGGCGGAGCTGCCCAAGAAGGCGATCTCGGTGTACGACGCCGGGCACGGCTGGAGCTTCAGCCCGGAACTGAACTGGAAGACCCTCAAGGGCAAGGGCAACGTCACCACCGGCTTCATGCTGCCGCCGTTCGCCAGCCTCGATGTGTGGAGCGGCACCGACCACGTCCGGCTGATCACCAACCCGTCGGCGCTGCAGCTGGTGCTGTTTCCGAACGAGGAGTTCGAGTACCTGTCGGTGAATGTGACCGTGTTCGTCGGTGGGCTGGTCGACGGCAAGATGGCCGAGCAGGAGCACTTCCGCGCGCGGTTCCGGTACAACAACATCATCACGCTGATGCACACCAACGACTTCGACTACCGTGCCGGACCCAGTCGTCAGCTGCCGCCCGACTACTACTACACCACGATCATCCCGAAGGCCCTGGCCGCCGGGCTGGACATGGTCATGCTCGACGACCTGTGGAACACCACCCGGGATTCCATCGAACCCAGCGACGCGATGAACCTGTCCATCCACAGTCTCGGTGAGTTCTCGCAGACCCTGACCGACCGCGGTCTGCTGTTCGGTCTGTGGTTCTCGCTGTCCGGCGGTGGTCACGTGGCCGGGCGGGACCTGGCGGATCCGGCGATGCTCGCGTTCAAGCGCGGGCAGATCGAGACGCTGATCACCGACTTCCATATGACCCATCAGATGATCGACCTGACCGAGTACTGGCAGAACGAGGCGGTAACCGAGTACTCCCACCCGAGCGACAACGTGTACCGCAAGGCCGTACTGAGCCGTCGGTTGATGAACGACCTGGTTGCCGAGCACCCCCACCTGCTGCCCAAGATGACCACCGAGCTCGACATCTTCCCGACCCAGGGCGACCGCAACAACGGCCTCATGCACGTCTGCAACAACGGCTGGAACACCGCGAACGGTGGGGTCACCGGCGAGTCGTTGTCGCTGCGCACCGCGCTGACCGGCTTCGGGCACCTGCCGATGGAGTCGGCGTACATGAACGGCGGCATCATGTCCGGCCGGATGGAGGACTACTACTCGTACCTGGCGGTTCGGACCGTCAAGTTCCCGCAGGACCCGGGCAACGCCGCGCAGTGGCCGCCGGCCGCGATCGCCCTGATGGCCACGTTCAACGCGTGGCGGCGGTCGCCACGGGTGCGCGAGCTCACCGGGGAACTGTTCCGCCCGGTCTTCTTCGGGCCCGGCTGGGACACGTCCGCCTGGGACTCCAGCGTCGGCCCGTACGTGTGGATGTTCACCGATACCGGCCGCACCAAGGCCCTGGTTCTGGCGACCGGCGCCGGCGGACAGACGTCCGGCGCGGCGGTCAACCTGCGGTGGCTCGACGACACCGCCACGTACATGATCGCGGACATCACGCTCGACGACAGCGGCGGCCACTCCTACGCCTACCGTGGCGCGTCAACCGGTGCCGCGCTCAAGTCGGCGGGCTTCCCGATCGACCTGCGGGCGAACACGTCGCGCGGCAAGGCGTTCTGGGTCTCGCGGGTGCTCCGGCCCGGCGCGCAGGTCGTGTACGCCGACGAGAACGTCGGCAGGTGGGTCAGCTTCGTGCTGCAGGGTGTCCTCAACGTGGTGCTCACCGGTACCGCGAACAGCACCGCGACGCTGGTGCTCGCCGACCCGGGC
>JAVHWE010000465.1:0-7065 GCA_032160285.1 Micromonosporaceae bacterium
GAGGGCGCGGCCGAGCACCCGGTCGCCGTTGCGGGGAAGGAGACCCTCGACGACCTGACCGCGGACCGCGCCGATGACCGGGCCGAACGGGTCGAGCCGGCCGAGCGCACGGAGCACATCGACCGCGCAGAGCAGGTCGACCGGCCCGAGCACGCCGACCGGGTCCAGCACGCCGACCGGGTCGGGCGGCCGACAGTCGGTGTACCCCGGCCGCGGCGCGCCACCCGGGCCAGCGACCGGATGCGCGCGGTCGGCATCGTGCAGCGCGGCGCCGAGGTGCTGCGGACGCCGGCCCGCCCGTTCGAACTGCCCCGGCAGGAGCCGGTGGCCAGCGGGGTGGTGGCCAGGCTGCGCGCGGTACTGGAGCGGATCTGTGGCCTGCACCCGTTCAGCAAGGGCGTCGGGCTGGCGGCACCGCAGATCAACATCGGCTGGGCGGCCGCCCTGGTACGCCCGTCCGGGCCGGACGCGCAGCCTATCGTGCTGCTCAACCCGCGGGTGCTCGACAGCGCCTCCGATGTGGACAAACAGTACGAGGGGTGCCTGTCCTTCTTTGATTTCCGGGGTCTGGTCGACCGTCCACTGTGGGTTGACGTGGAAACGGCCCTGCCTAACGGCACGCACTCGGTCAACCGGTACGAACGGGGCCTGGCCCGGCTGGTCCTGCACGAGATCGACCACCTGGACGGTCGACTGTACTCCGACCGGATGCCGCCAGATGTCCCACTCGTACCGGTGGAGAAGTACCGCGAAACCGGGCGACCCTGGCAGTACCGCTAGGAGACCGAGGGATGCCCGGCGCTCACCGGGCTAAATCCCGGGACCGAACGGTCCGCCGCACCGGTCCGCCGGAGATCCTTCGGTAGCATCCCTCTCGCCACGTCTCCGCGCCGCCCTGTCCCAGAAGCTCATCCCCAGAAGCTCATCCAGAGGAAATAGCCATGCGAAAGTACGTCACCGAGTTCATCGGTACCTTCTTCCTTGTCTTCACCATCTGCAACGCCGTGTCGGCGAAGGCGGTACTCGCGCCGCTGGCCATCGGCCTGGTGCTGGCCGCGATGGTCTTCGCGGGTGGCCATATCTCCGGGGGCCACTACAACCCGGCGGTCACGCTCGCCGTCTTCCTTCGGGGACGGTTGCCGGCCCCCGACATCGCCCCGTACATGCTGGCTCAGGTCCTCGGCGGCGCCGCCGCGGCCGGGCTCACCCGGTGGATGGTGGAGCGGGCGCCGACCGCGTTTTCGGTCAGCGGTAAGGACGCGGCCGTCGCGCTGATCGCCGAACTGGCGATGACGTTCGCCCTCGCATACGTCGTACTCAGCGTCGCGACCAGCAAGGATCACCCGAACAACTCGTTCTACGGACTGGCGATCGGGTCCACCGTCCTGGCCGGCGCGGTGGCCGTCGGCAAGCTTTCCAACGGCGTGTTCAACCCCGCGGTGGCCGTCGGTGTGGCGACCGCCGGGTTGGCGTCCTGGTCGACGCTCTGGATCTATCTGGTCGCCAATTTTGCCGGCGGCGCGCTCGCCGCTCTCGCCTTCCGGCTGCTCAACCCCGCCGATCTGGACCAACCGGACATGATCACGGAAGACGAGAGAAATCCGCAGCCGCACCCGACCGGGTCGGCCTGAGCGGATCGGGCCGCCCCACCCGGCGGTACCGGTCAGCGCCGGTCACAGGTCGCCGAACGCGTCGTACTTGATCCGCATGGCCGGTACCTCCATCTCGGCCAGCGTGCGCATGCTGGCCTTGACCATCGAGGGTGAGCCGGAGACGAAGAAGTCATGGTCGGCCCAGGGGCCATAGTGGGCGAGGACGTCGGAGATGTTGCCGTGCTCGCCGTTGAACGTCGGGTCGTCGCTGCACGCCGGTACCACCGACAGCCACGGGTACCGGGTCGCGAGCTTGTTCAGCGCGGCCAGGTCGTACAGGTCGTCGCGGTCCTTCGCGCCGAAGAACACGTGTACCCAGCGGGTCCGGTTGAACCGGGTCAGCTCCTCGACCATCGCCTTGATGGGAGCCAGGCCGGTGCCGCCGGCGACGAAGACGATGTCCCGGGTGGAGCGTCGGTCCAGCGTCATCGAGCCCATCGGCGCGGCGAGTCGGATCATGTCGCCCGGCCTCAGCTTGCGGACCAGAGCGCTGGAGACCCAACCGGCCCCGATCGCCCGGACGTGGAACTCCAGGGCGTTGTCCTTGCGCGGCGCGTTCGCCGGCGAGTACAGCCGCCACAGTCGCGGCTGGTACCGGCATTCCACGCTCAGGTACTGCCCGGCGCGGTACTCCAGTGGCTGCAACGGTTTGCAGGTGAAGATCGCGATGTCGCGGCTCCGGCGTTCATGCTCGATCACCTCGGCGTGCCAGTAGGGCGGCCGGTCGGAATCCTCCTCGGCACCACGGATCATCGTGCGGGCGATGATCTCGTACGCGTCCTGCCACGCCTGGTCGTACTCGAGCGACCACTGCTCACCGGCGAACTCCCGCAGCGCCTCCATCAACGCGCCCGCCACCGCGTCGTAGTGCACCGGCAGCGTGTGGAACTTGCGGTGGTCGCGGCCCAGCGCCCGCAGGTACTCGTCGAAGCGTTCCGGGTCGTCGACGGTCTGGACGGCGCTCACGATCGCGCCCAGCAGCCTCGAGCGTTGTACGTTCATCTGGACCGGGAACAGGTCACGCAGTTGGGGATCGGACAGGAACAAACGTGCGTAGAAGTAGCTGGCCAGCTTGTCCTGTTGCTCCTCGACCAGCGTCCAGCTCTCCTTCAACAACCGCGACAAACTGTACATCGACACCCTCTGATGTCTGCGACTCCCGTCGACCGCGGGTACGGCTACCGGGGGCCAGGTCGGTCAAGCGGGTCGGTCCTGAGGTGGTCATGCGCCGTGTGCGTGCCGTGACCTAGCGTGGACACGGTCGATGTACCGGCATCGCACAAACTGTGCGATCGGATCCGCCCGACGAGTGGATTGGTCGATTTGTACGCTGTTGTGTACGCCGCCGGGGTACCTGTTCAGCCGTTGTGCTCGGATCGGCGACGCCCCTCGATACCCGTGCTACCGCTCGACCCACCCTCGATTTGACCCTCGAGTTGATAACCGGCACTGAGCGGCGAATCCGTCGGATGCCGAACGTATGTACGAAACGATGACGATCTAAGGTGGGCGGGTGAAGCCGGAAGGGCGCCGGACGCTGCGCGCCGAGGTGTTGCTTGTCCTTGGTGTTTCCCTGGGCGCGTCAGCGGCGTACGCGGTCGTGTCCCTGGCCGCGAAACTCACCGCGGGCCGACCGCTGCGTCAGCAGACGGCCACGCTCAATCCGTCACAGGCGCCGGGCCGGCCCTGGCTCGACCTCACCTATCAGCTACTGGGCATCTTCTTCGCGCTCGTACCGGCGTTGCTCGCGATCCATCTGCTGGCCCGCCCGACCGAGCCGGCGTCGACCGGGCCCACCCGGGATGCCCGCACGGACCCGCCGGAGCCGGCGCGCGACGTCACGGCCGCACCGCAACACACGGGTACCGTCCGCGCGCTGCTCGGGATCGACCTGCGCCGGCCGCGGTTCGACCTGGCCGCGGGCGCGATTCTCGCGGCCGCGATCGGCCTTCCCGGACTGGGGCTGTACCTGGTGGCCAAGGCGATCGGTATCAACGCCACGGTCATCGCGGCCGCGCTGCCGCCGCGGTGGTGGGCCATTCCGGTGCTGGTGCTGTCCGCCGTGCAGAACGCGGTACTCGAAGAGGTCGTGGTTGTCGGGTACCTGCTGACGAGGCTGCGCCAGCTGGGTTGGTCGACGGTGGCCGCGGTGTCGGCGAGCGCGTTGCTGCGTGGCTCGTACCATCTGTACCAGGGGTTTGGCGCATTCATCGGGAACGCCGTGATGGGCGTCGTGTTCGGACTGTTCTTTCTGCGGACCCGACGGGTTCTGCCGCTGGTGGTGGCGCACGCCATCCTCGACGTGGTGTCCTTCGTAGGGTACGCGCTATTAGCTCACAGGTTGTCGTTTTTACGATAATTCTACTGTGGACTGACACGTGACGTAACGGTTAGCGTACGAGTACCCGGTGCCCTTCCCCGGGGGTGCCCCATCCGAATAGGCTGCCGCCAATCGTGGGGTGATCAAAACCCACGCTGGGCCTGCGGCTACGCCGCCGCCCGGCCCCGCTCCGTGGGCGGTCCATGGGGCAAACAGGCGCGGAGGTCACAAACCAATGTCGTTCTCATCACGTATCGGGCTGAGACGCCCGGTCACGCTCGCGATCGCCACCGCGGCGACGACCGTGCTCGCGCTCGCGACCCCCGGCAGTGCCGGTGCGGCCGCGCCGGCGGCAGAACCGGCCGCCCTCTACCTGGTGCAGACGTCGGGCTCGCCGGTGTCGACCTACGCCGGCGGTGTCAACGGAATCCCCGCCACCAAGGCGGCGCCCGGCCAGAAACTCGACAAGCGCAACTGGAATTACCAATCGTATCGGCAGTACCTGCACGATCAGCACACCACCGTGCAGCGTGCGGCGGGAGTCAGCAGCAAGGCGCTGACCGAGTACTCCACCGTCTTCAACGGCTTCGCCGCCAAGTTGACCACCGCCGACGTCATCAGGCTGAAGAGCACCCCCGGCGTCGTGGACGTGTACAAGAGCCGCATCCACACCCTGGACACCGTGACCACGCCGGCGTTCCTCGGCCTCGACGGCCCCAACGGTGTCTGGCAGAAGCAGTTCGGCGACCCGGCACACGCCGGTGAAGGCGTCATCGTCGGTGTCCTGGACACCGGGTTCTGGCCGGAGAGCAAGAGTTTCGCCCCGATGCCGGAACCCCGCGCCGACCAGGCCACCATCGACGAGAAGTGGGGTACCGGCGACGTCGCCGCCGAAAAGTGCCAGACCGGTGACGACCACCCCGTGCAGTGCAACAACAAGGTCATCGGCGCCCGCTGGTTCAACAACGCCGGCCTGGCCGACGGCAACCCGGGCGAGTTCCACTCGCCGCGCGACTTCAACGGCCACGGCTCGCACACCGCGTCGACCGCCGCCGGCGACCACGGTGTGACCGCCACGGTCAACGGCGTCGACGTCGGACAGATCTCCGGCATGGCCCCGGCCGCCCGCCTGGCCATCTACAAGGTCCTCTACGAGCGCGCCGACGGTACCAACGCCAGCGGCAGCTCGGTCGACATCGTGGCCGCCGTCGACCAGGCGGTCACCGACGGCGTCGACATCCTGAGCTTCTCCATCGGCGACGACGTCGACTCGATCGGCCCGGAGGAGCAGGCGTTCCTCGATGCCGCCGCGGCCGGCGTCTTCATCTCCGCCGCCGCCGGCAACAACGGCGCGGCCGGTCCGGCGAGCGTCGACAACGCCGAGCCGTGGGTCACCACGGTCGCCGCCAGCAGCCACGACCGTGCGTTCAACAAGACCGTCACCCTCGGAAACGGCGCGACCTACACCGGCGCCGGCTTCGGCACCGTCGCGGTACCGTCCACGCCGCTCGTCGACGCGGCCAACGCGGTCGCCGCCGGCAGCGCAGCCGCCGACGCGGAACTGTGCACGCCCGGCACGCTCGACACGGCCAAGGTCACCGGCAAGATCGTGCTGTGTAAGCGTGGCGTGGTCGCCCGTACCGACAAGAGCAAGGCGGTCAAGGACGCCGGTGGCGTCGGCATGATCCAGTACAACCCGACGCCGAACTCGCTCAACGCCGACTTCCACTTCGTACCGTCGATCCACGTCGGTCCGGCGGAGGGCGCGGCCATCAAGGCGTACATCGCGGGTACGGCCAACCCGACCGCCGCGCTGGCCCCGGCCGTCCAGGTCAAGGCCGAGGCGCCGGTGATGGCCGACTTCTCGTCCATCGGCCCGTCCAAGAGCAGTGGCGGCGACGTCCTCAAGCCGGACATCACCGCACCGGGCGTCGACGTCCTCGCCGCGGTCGCCCCGCCCGGCCAGAACGGCCAGGACTTCAACCTCGAATCCGGTACCTCGATGGCGACCCCGCACATCTCCGGTATCGCCGCGCTCCTCAAGAGCAAGAATCCGAGCTGGTCACCGATGGCACTCAAATCGGCCATGATGACCACGGCCAGCCAGGTCGACAACGAAGGCCAGCCGATCCAGCGGGCCGGTGCGGCCGCCACCCCGCTCGACTTCGGTGCCGGACACCTGACCCCGGCGCCGGCGTTCGACCCCGGCCTGGTCTACGACTCGGATCCGTTCGACTGGTTGCGATACACCTGCGGCATCGACGTCCACCTCAAGGTGGGCCCGGCGCCTGGCCAGGACATCTGCCCGATCGTCGGCTCGATCGACCCCAGCGATCTCAACTACCCCTCGATCGGGGTCGGCGACCTCGCCGGTGAGCAGACCGTCACCCGTACCGTCACCAACGTCACCAACCGGTCCAGCACCTACGTCGCCAAGGTGGTAGCGCCGGCCGGCTTCACGATCACGGTGAACCCGCCGTCGATCGTGGTCGGGCCGGGCAGGTCGGTCAGCTACAAGGTCACGATCAAGCGCACCACCGGTGCGTTGGGTACGTGGGCCTTCGGCTCACTGACCTGGCTGGACCTGCGCGGTCACGGCGTACGCAGCCCGATCGCGGTACGTCCGGTCGTCGTCGCCGTACCGGCGAAGATCACCCAGTCCGGGGTGAGCGGTTCGGTCAAACTGCCGCTGCGGACCGGCTTCACCGGCAACCTGGTCACCCGGGTGTTCGGCCTGGCCGCGGCCGCCGTCACCACCAAGCCGCTGGTCGGGGCGACCACCACGTTCAACCCGGCCGCGCCGGTCGAGGGTCCGGCGGTCGCCAAGGTACGGGTGAGCGTGCCGGCAGGTACGGCGTTGGCCAGGGTGGCGACCTTCGGCGCCGACTACGGTCCGGGCAGTGACCTCGATCTGTACGCCTACAGTGCGACCGGCGCGATGGTCGGACAGAGCGCGGGCGGCTCCGCCGAGGAGACGATAGATCTGCCGGGGCCGGGCGATTACGACGTGTTCGTCGCGCAGTTCGCCCTGCCCACCGGCGTCGACCAGCAGCAACTCATGCTCAACACGTTCATCGTGCCGAGCGCTGCGAC
>JAVHWE010000477.1:0-3557 GCA_032160285.1 Micromonosporaceae bacterium
ATCGATACTCTGGTCGCGAAGCGCACGCAGACAGGCGAAAAGATTACGTGACCGGGTGCCGTCCGGCGAGTTGTCCCGGAACGGGATAACAACCAGGATGCCACCGGACCGTCCACCGGGGACCGCCACCCGGTCGCGGCGCTGGCCGCCGTGGTCGGACCCGGCCAGGTGGGCGACTGTTATCTCGCGATGGGCCCGGTAACCGTCGCCGATCCGGTAACCGATACGCGATCGCGACATCGCCCGCCAGGCCGCGGCACACAGCTGTCCGATGTGGTCGGTCGCGTCGGCGACCTCGGTAGCGACCGTGGTACACAGCGTCCGGTAGGCGTCGAGGCTCGCCGGTACCTGACGCAGTCGCGCCGCGGCCTCGCGCAGTGCGAGGCTCGGGGAGGAGCCGACCAGCTCCGTGACGGCGTCGACGAATGGACGAACGCGTTCGTAGTAAAAGGGATTGGCCTCTGCCGCTCCCCGGTCCTCGCGAATGACCAGGCTGTCGGCAACGAGCGCTCCCAGTCGCCGAGGATCCTCCGGCATGTTACCCAACATCGTTTCATTACCCCCGCAGGTCGGATGTAGTTTCTACGGTGCCCCTGCGGCGCGCAACCCCGTACCTGACACACTAGAACCCGGTTCAGATAACCGATCGCTCAATCCCGCGCTCGCTGCCGGATGACCGAGTCGGGACGTGGAGCGCCGCTGCTTGCGCGCGTGACGAGTTGCCGCGAGAACGGACCGACACGCCACGGTGGAATCGCCAGACGCCTCAAATCCGTTGCCCGCCGACGCCGCGAAACCGGTCGACCCGGGGTCGCGACGCCGGTATGGTCGCGACCGTGTCCACCGGATCCGCAACCGACCAGCCCGATCCGGCGCTCCCCCTGCGACAGCGGCTGGGCGATGCGCTGCGGGTCGCGATGAAGGCTCGGGACCGCGTGGCCGTGTCGGCGCTGCGCTCCGCGCTGGCGGCGATGGACAACGCCGAGGCGGTCGACCGGACGGCGGCTATCGACGAGCCGCTGGGGATCGAGCAGATACCGGTCGGGGTCGGCGCGGCCGAGGTTGAGCGGCGGGTATTGACGCCGGCGCAGCTCGAGCACATCGTGCGCGCCGAGGTGACCGACCGGGAGGCCGCCGCACGGGAGTACGACCTCGCGGGCCGGCCGGAACGTGCCGAGCGGCTGCGGGGTGAGGTCGGCGTGCTGTCGGCGTACCTGCCCGACCCCACGTGACGCGGTCCGGCCCGGGGCGGCGGCGTGGGAAGGCGGGGCGCCCGGTTAGTGACCCGCTGCCGGTGCGCGGGCGTCGCCGCCGCGTTCACCGAGCCACCCGTACCACGCGTCCAGGTTGGCGCCCGTGGTGGCCGACACCGCCAACAGGTCGGCCTTCGGGTTGACCGCGCTGGCGTGCTTGCGACAGACGTCGAGGTCGAAGTCGACGTACGGCAACAGGTCGATCTTGTTCACGATGATCAGATCCGCGGCGGCGAACATGTACGGGTACTTCAGGGGCTTGTCGGTGCCCTCGGTCACCGAGACGATGACGACCTTGCCGCCCTCGCCCAGATCGAACAGCGCCGGACAGACCAGGTTGCCGACGTTCTCGATGACGAGCAGCGAGCCGGCGGCGGGGTTGAGCGCGATGGCGGCGTCGCCCACCATGTCGGCGTCGAGGTGGCAGCCCGCTCCGGTGTTCACCTGGATCGCGGCGCAGCCGGTCCGGCGGATCCGGTCGGCGTCCAGCCGGGTCTCCTGATCACCCTCGATGACCGCGACCGGCCGTCGCGCCGCGGTGTCGCGGATGGTGCGCTCGAGCAGCGTCGTCTTGCCGGCCCCGGGTGAGCTCATCACGTTGATCGCGAGGATGTCCCGCCCGGCGAGCCAGTCACGATTCCGCTCGGCGCGCAGGTCGTTCTTGGCGAGTACCTTCTGTTCGAGCGTGATCGTCTCGGTGGCCGGATGGGGATGGTCGTGCGGGTGCGGACGCACGGCGGTCCGAGACGTGGCCGCTTGCTCGCAGCCACAGGTGACACACATGCCTAACCCACCTCCATCGACACGATCTGTAGCTCCCGGCCGGCCGTGACCCGGACGTCCGCGCTGCCGCACGGGCACAGCAGGATGAGATCCGTGACGGCGAAGTCGACGCCGCAGGCCTGACAGCTGGCCGCCGCCGGACGCCGCTCGATGTCGAGCCGGGCTCCATCGGCGACGGTACCCTCGGCGACCAGCTCGAAGCAGAAACGCATCGCTTCTGGAATGACCGCCGTCAATGCTCCAACCTGGACCCGGACGCTGCGCACGGGCCTGCCGGCGGCGCGTTCGCAGACGGCGTCGACGACGCTCTGGGTGATGCCGAGCTCGTGCATGGCGGCCTCGTTCCACTGTCGCCGGGAGTTTCGCGCGCGGCCGTAGCCGCGCCCGGGTGACACAGGAACCACGGTTGACATACTCGCACGGTCGGGCAGTAGTCTGTAATTTGCGTCACACAGGTGGGCCGAGGGGTCGACTCCCGTGCCGCATGGGATCCGTGCCGACCCCGGGAAAGCGGTCATCATGCCTTCCGCAGAAGCACTGAAAGCGGCTGACACCCTGATCCACGTACTGTGGATAAACGCGGGACTGAGCTGCGACGGCGACTCGGTCGCCCTGACCGCCGCCACCCAGCCCAGCATCGAGGAGATCGCGCTCGGGGCGCTGCCCGGCCTGCCACAGGTCGCCGTGCACTGGCCGTTGATCGACTTCGAGTGCGGGCCCAACGGCGGCGCCGACGACTTCCTCGAGTGGTTCTTCAAGGCCGACCGTGGCGAGCTGGAGCCCTTCGTGCTCGTGGTGGAGGGATCCATCCCCAACGAGCAGCTGCACGACGAGGGCTACTGGTGCGGGTTCGGCAACAACCCGGCCACCGGACAACCGATGACGACCAGCGAGTGGCTGGACCGGCTCGCGCCGAAGGCGACCGCGATCGTCGCGGTCGGCACCTGTGCCACGTACGGCGGCATCCACGCGATGGCCGGCAACCCGACCGGGGCGATGGGGGTACCCGACTATCTCGGCTGGGACTGGAAATCGAAGGCCGGCATCCCGATCGTGTGCGTTCCGGGCTGCCCCATCCAGCCCGACAACTTGTCCGAGACGATCACGTACCTGCTCTACATGGCCACCGGTCAGGCGCCGATGATCCCGCTCGACGACGCGCTGCGCCCGACCTGGCTGTTCGGCCAGACCGTCCATGAGGGCTGCGACCGGGCGGGGTACTACGAGCAGGCCGACTTCGCCACCGAGTACGGCTCCCCGAAGTGCATCGTCAAGCTCGGCTGCTGGGGACCGACCGTCAAGTGCAACGTGCCCAAGCGCGGCTGGATGAACGGGATCGGCGGCTGCCCCAATGTGGGCGGCATCTGCATCGGCTGCACGATGCCCGGCTTCCCGGACAAGTTCATGCCGTTCATGGACGAGCCGCCGGGCGGGACGTTCTCGACCACCGCGGTCGGATTCTACGGACGGACCATCAGCCGCCTGCGCCAGATCACGACACACACGCTCGACCGTGAGCCC
>JAVHWE010000491.1:0-5466 GCA_032160285.1 Micromonosporaceae bacterium
CCGTCGTCGAGCGGCACCGGCGGCACGCCCGGGAACAGCATGCGCAGGCGGTCGTCGGCGGCCTGCGAGTCCCGGACGTCCCCCGGCCGGGTCGGCTCGTGCCGGACGGCGACCTCGCGGTCCAGCAGGGCCGACAGCCGGGCGATCAGCTCCAGCAGGGACACCCGCGACCCGTACGCGAGGTTGACCGGTGTGTCCGCACCGACCCGCCGGAGCACCGCGTCCGCGAGGACCCGGGTGACCGTGCCGACATAGGTGAAGTCGCGGGTCTGCCGGCCGTCGCCGTGCACCGGTATCGGCTCGCCGCGCAGGGCGGCGTCGATGAAGGCGGGTATCACCGCGGCGTACGCGTGACCCGCCGGTTGCAGCGGCCCGTACACGTTGAAGAACCGCAACGCCAACGCCGGCAGCGAGTACGCCGACCCGTAGGCGAGCAGGTACCCCTCGGCCGCCAGCTTGCTGGCCGCGTACGGGCTCAGCGGCCGGGTCGGCAGGTCCTCGTGCTTGGGCAGGTCCACCGCGTCCCCGTAGACCGACGACGACGACGCGAGTACCGCGTAGCTGCCGGCGTGCCGGCAGGCTTCCAGCACGTACACCGTGCCGGTGGCGTTGACCTCGTGGCTGGCCACCGGATCGGCCAGGGAGCGGGGTACCGACGCCCGGGCGGCCAGGTGCACCACCGCGTCGGCACCGTCGACCACGTCGCGCAGCAGGTCGCGGTCGAGGATGCTGCCCTCGACCAGTTCGGCGTCGACCCCGGTCAGGTTCGCCGCGTCGCCGGTACTGAGGTCGTCGAGGGCGACGACCCGCCCGACCGCGGGCCGTGACATCAGTTCCCGGCAGAGGTTCGCGCCGATGAAGCCGGCGCCTCCGGTCACGACGACCCTCATCGGCGTATGTCCTCTCTGCCGGTGTCATCTGACGCGCCCGGGCCGGCTGGGACCGCTGGGCCGGCTGGGCCGGCTGGGACGCTTGGGACGCTTGGGACGCTTGGGGCGGCCCGCCACCAGCCCTTGCCGATCGCCAATGAGGTGTACAGCTCCGCGGTGTCGGCGATCAGCCGCCCGCTGCCGAACCGGGCGCCCGCGTGGATGCGCGCCTGGCGGCCCATGGTCTGGCGCAGTCGCTGGTCGCCGAGCAGCCGGATCACGTGTCCGGCCAGGGTGGCGCACAGTTCCGGTTCGGCGGCGGGCGACGCCAGCAGGCCGGTCACGCCGTCGGTGACGACCTCGGCGACGCTGCCCACGTCGGTCGCGACCACCGGGACGCCGGCCAACCCCGACTCGATCAGCGACACCGGCATGCCCTCGTTGTCCGAGGTCAGCAGCGTCAGATCGGCGGCGGCGTACACCGTCTCCACGTCGGTGCGCCAGCCGAGGAGGCGGACCGCTCCGTCGAGGTCCGCGGTGGCCTCGATCAGGTCACCGAGGCGGTCGCCGTCACCGCACACGACGAACATCGCGTCCGGTACCCGGGCGAGCACCCGGCGGGCCACGTCGACCAGCCGGTCGGGGCGCTTGATGCCGGTGACCCGGCCCACGAACGCGATCACCGGCGCCCGCGGCGGCAGCCCCAGCCGGGACCGGGCCTCCGCCTGCGCGGGTACCGGCGGCAGATCGATACCGGGCGGGATGACCAGGTACTGCTCGGACCGGCCGATCCCGGCGGCGACCAGATCGTCACGGACCCGGGTACCGACGGCCACCAGCCGGTCGGTGCGGCGGGCCAGGGCACGCTCGGCACCGACGACCACGCGGGTGATCGCGGGGGAGAAGTACCCGTGCAGCAGGTGCCCGTGGAAGGTGTGCACGCGGGCCGGTACGCCGGTCATGGCCGCCGCCACCCGCCCGAGCGTGCCCGCCTTCGCGGTGTGCGTGTGCACGATGTGCGGCCGGTACCGGCGCATCGCCCGGGCCAGGTGGGCCAGGGTCAACGCGTCGTCACCCGGCCGCACCGACCGGCCCAGCCCGGGTACCCGCTGCGCCGGCAGGTCCGGGGCGCACAGTTCCAGGTAGTCGGCCTCGTCGGCGCCCACCTCACCGGTGTAGAGACGCTGGGCGAAACGGTCGGGCGGGAGGTCGCGCAGGATCGAGCCGACGATCAACGCGGGCCCGCCGACGTTCATCCGGGCGATCACGTGCATGATCCGGATCGCCCCGGCGGCGGCTTCCTCGGTACTGAGGCGGTCTGTCATCGTAGGCATAACCGATAACCCGGTCCCGTGGTTGCGGGGCGGACCGGGCGGCAATCCGGGTGCGGCCGGCAGGCGATCCCGGTGCCGGGACCGGTGGGCGATCCCGGTGCCGTAACCGGTAGGGCCGGTACGCCGATAGTCAGAGCATGTGCGGGATAGCGGGCGTCGTCTCCACCTCCCGACCCGACGTCGACCTGGTACGCCGGATGTGCGAGGTGATCACGCACCGCGGCCCGGACGGGTCCGGGTTCCACCACGACGCCCACGCCGCGCTCGGCATGCGGCGGCTGGCGATCATCGACGTCGTCGGCGGTCAGCAGCCGGTGAGCAGCGAGGACGGTACGGTGGTCGCCGTCTTCAACGGCGAGATCTACAACTTCGCCGAGCTGCGGTCCGACCTGGCCCGTCGGGGGCACCGGCTGACCAGCGACGGCGACAGCGAGTGCCTGGTCCACCTGTACGAGGAGTACGGCGACGAACTGGTCGGACGGCTGCGGGGCATGTTCGCCTTCGCGATCTGGGACAGCCGGCGCGGACGGTTGCTGCTGGCGCGCGACCGGGTGGGCAAGAAACCGCTGTACTGGCACGCCGACGGCACCTCGCTGCGGTTCGCCTCCGAGCTGAAGTGCCTGGTCCAGGACTCCGACCTGGCCCGTGGCCTGGACCTGGTGGCGATGCACCACTACCTGACCTACCAGTACGTGCCGGCGCCGTGGTCGATCTACCAGGGTGTCTCCAAACTCGCTCCGGGACACCTGCTGGTCTGGCAGGCCGGCCGGGTCAGCACCCGTCGGTACTGGCGGCTGGACGCCACCCCGCGGGCGGTACCCCGGGTGGAGAACGCGGCACGGCGCCTGCGGGAGCTGCTGCTCGACGCGGTCCGGGTCCGGATGGTCAGCGAGCGCCCGCTGGGTGCGTTCCTGTCCGGCGGCCTGGACTCGTCGGCGGTCGTGGCGGCGATGGCCCGGTCCACCGGCGAGCGGGTGAAGACCTTCAGCATCGGGTTCGACGACCCCCGTTTCGACGAGCGCGACCACGCCCGCGCGGTGGCCGAGATGTACCAGACCGACCACCACGAACTGGTGGTCCGCCCCCACGCGCTCGCCGTCCTGCCGGCGCTGGCCTGGCACTTCGACGAGCCGTTCGCGGACTCGTCGGCGATCCCCAGCTACTACCTCGCCCAGCTCAGCCGCGAGCAGGTGACGGTGGTGCTCACCGGCGACGGCGGCGACGAGTCGTTCGGCGGGTACCGGCGGTACGCCCACCTCGGCCACGACGGTCGGGTACCGGTGTCGCCGTGGCTGCGACCGGGCCTGATCCGGCTCGGCGGTACCGTCGCGGCCGCCGGCGCGGCGGGCTCGCCCCGCCAGCGGGCCGGCCGGCTGGTCGGACTGCTCGGCCAGCCGGCGTCCCGCCGGTACGGGCAGGTGATGTCGCGGTTCAGCGCGGCCCAGAAGGCGGACCTGTACACCGACGCGCTGCGTGCCCACCTCGCCGGGGTGGACAGCCTGCGCCTGCTCGACGAGGCGTTCGACGCGTCGCGGGCCGGTACCGTGGTCGGCCGGGCGATCGACGCCGACGTGAACACCTACCTACCGGGTGACCTGCTGGTGAAGGCCGACATCTCGACGATGGCGAACTCGCTGGAGGCCCGGTCGCCGTTCCTGGACCACCCCCTGATGGAGTGGGCGGCCGGGATACCGGCCGGGTTGAAGGTCCGCCCGGACGGCGGCAAGTACCTGCTGCGCCGGGCGGTCGCCGGCTGGCTGCCGCCCGAGGTGGTCCGTCGGCCGAAGCAGGGCTTCGCGGTGCCGCTGGCCGGTTGGCTGCGCGGTGAGCTGCGCGGCCTGTCCCACGACGTGCTCACCGACGCGACGGCCCGCGGCCGCGGCCTGTTCCGCCCGGACGCGGTCGCGGCACTGCTGCGCCAGCACGACGAGGGTAGCGACCACGCCAGCCGGATCTGGGCGCTGATCCAGTTCGAGCTGTGGCACCGGATGTACCTCGACCGCGCGACCGCACCGACCGGCCCGAACCGTGACGTCGTCGAGGTGCGTCGACCGTGACCGACGACGCGCTCCCCTCGGCGGAGGAGGGCGGTATGACCGCGGCCGCGCCATCCGACCGGACCGGCTCCGACCAGCCCGACCAGGACCTTCGCGATACTGAGCCCCCCGGCCGCGCCGGCCGGCGGCTGCGGATCGTGCTGGCCGTCGGGACGCTACGGATCGGCGGTACCGAGACGCAGCTGGTGAAGCTCGCGATCGGGCTGGCCGGACGCGGCCACGAGGTACACGTGCTCGCGCTGTCAGCGGGCGGGCCGCTGGCGCCGAGCCTGCGCGCGGCCGGCGTGGACGTGCGGGTCTTCGCCATCGGAGCGCTGCGCGGCGACGGGCCCGACGGCATCCGGTGGCGGCGCCGGATCGGCGTGCTCGGGCCGGAGATCCGTGAGCTGTACCGGGTGTGGCGCTACCTGCGCGCGATCCGCCCCGACGTGTGCCACGCCTTCCTGTACACCTGCAACGTGCTCGTCCTGCCGATGGCCTGGGCGGCCGGCACGCCGCTGCGGATCGCCGGGCGGCGCGGCGCCGAACCGGTCCATCGCGGACTGCGCCACCGGGCCGTCCGGGCGGTCGGCCGGTGGGCGGCCACGCTGCACCTGTGCAACTCGCGCGCGCGCCGCGCCGAGGTGGTACGCGACGAGGGCGTACCGGCGGCGCGGGTACTGGTCATCGCGAACGGGGTGGAGCTGCCGGCCCGCGTCGCCGACCCGGCCCGGCAGCCGCCCCGGGGCGTGGTGGTGGCCTCGCTGCGGCCGGGCAAGGGCCACGCCGACCTGCTGACGGCGATGGCGTCGCTGCCCCACCCGCCCGACGTGTGCCTGATCGGGGACGGCGGTTACCGGGCGAGGATCGACGTTCTGCGGCAGCGGCTGGGGCTGGCCGGCGTGGTGCGGCTGGCCGGCGCGTGCCCGGACGCGCGGGGCGCCCTGGCGGCGTACCAGTTCGCGGTCCTGCCCTCGCACGCCGAGGGGCTGCCCAATGCCGTCCTGGAGGCGATGGCCGCCGGCCTACCCGTGATCGCCACCGCCGTCGGCGGCGTTCCCGACGTGGTCGTGGACGGGGTGACCGGGCTGCTGGTGGCGCCGCGGGCGCCGGGGGAGCTGGCGGCGGCGATCGAGCGGCTGGCCGTCGACCCGGCGCTGCGGGCCCGCCTCGGCGCCGCGGCCCGGGCGGCGGCGCACGGGTACAGCGTGACCGCGTGCGTCGAGC
>JAVHWE010000601.1:0-4811 GCA_032160285.1 Micromonosporaceae bacterium
GGGGTCGAGCGCGTCGCGGAGGCCGTCGCCGAGCAGGTTCAATGCCAGCGTGAGCAGCACGATCGACACGCCGGGGAACACGGCCATCCACGGACCGTCGCGAAACAGCGGCTGGGCGCTGGCGAGCATCACCCCGAGCGACGGCGCGGGCGGGCGGATCCCGAGACCGAGGAACGACAGCACGGCCTCGCCGATGATGGCCATCGGGGCCGCCACGGTGGCCTGCACGATCAACGTGTTGACCGCGTTGGGCATGATGTGCGAGCGCAGGACCACGCCGTCGCTGGCGCCGTCGGCGATCGCCGCGGCCACGAAGTCCATGCCGCGCAGCCGCAGCGTCTCGCCGCGCACGATCCGTACCACTTGCGGGATCTGGGCTATGCCGATGGCCACCGTGGCGGTGACCAGCGACGGGCCGAGGATGGCTGCCAGCCCGACCGCGAGGACCAGGAACGGGAAGGCCAGCACCGTGTCGGTGAGCCGGGACACCACCGGGTCGAGGAAGCCGTAGTAGCCGGCGAGCAGCCCCAGTGGTACCCCGACGAGCAGCGAGAGCGTCACGGACATGGCGCCGACGCCGACCGAGGCCCGCAGCCCGTAGAGCACCCGGGAGAACTGGTCGCGGCCGAGCTCGTCGGTGCCGAACCAGTGCCGCCCGGACGGCGGCTGCAGCGCCGCGCCGAAATCGGTGTGCGCGAACGGGTACGGCGCGAGCACGCCGGCCAGCAGCGCGGCGAGCACGGCCAGCACCACGACGATCAGGCCACCGACCGCGAGCGGGTTGCGCACCAGCCGGCGCAGCGCCCGGTGCAGACCCCCGCGTACGATCGGCAACCCGGTACCGTCCACAGTAGTGAGTTCGAGGGTGCTCACGACGACGCGCCCCCGACCCGGATCCGGGGGTCGATGACCGAGTACAGCAGGTCCACGATCAGGTTGATCCCGATGTAGGCGGTGGCGGTCACCAAAACGACGCCCTCGATCATCGGATAGTCCCGGGTGAAGACGGCGTCGATGGTGAGCTTGCCGAATCCCGGCAGCACGAAGATCTGCTCGGTGACGACCGCGCCGGAGATGAGCGTGCCGAGTTGCAGACCGACGATCGTGGTGACCACGATCAGGCTGTTGCGCAGCGCGTGCCCGAACACCACCTGACCGCCGCCGAGGCCCTTGGCCCTGGCCGTGCGCACGTAATCGGCCGACAGCGCGTCCAGCATCGCCGACCGGGTCTGGCGCATGATGACGGCGGCGAGGGCGGAGCCCAGCACGAGCGCCGGCAGCAGCAGGTGGCGCAAGCTCTGCGCCGGATCGACGAACACCGACACGAAGCCCGACGCCGGCAGGACCGGGTACGCGATGGCGAAGATCAGCACCGCCATCAGGCCGAACCAGAAGTTCGGCACCGACAGTCCGAGCAGTGCCACCGTGTTGGCCGCCCACTCCGACGGGGTGCGCCGGCGGACCGCGGCGATCACGCCCGCGCCGACGCCGATCAGTACCGCGATGACGATCGCGAACGTGGCCAGTTGCAGGGTGACCGGGAGCGCGTCGCGGATGGTCCGGGTCACCTCCAGACCGGTGCGGTTGGAGCGGCCGAGGTCCCCGGTGACGGCCTTGCCGACGTACCGCAGGTACTGCACCGGAATCGACTGGTCCAGGCCGTAGGAGTGGCGGATCTGCGCGACGGTCGCCGGGTCGCTCTCCTCACCGGCCAGGGTGCGTGCCGGATCACCGGGCAGCGCCCGCACACCGCCGAACACCACGATCGTCACCAGCGCGAACGTGATCACCGATTCGATCAGGCGGCGTACGACGTAGCGGCCCATGGCCGGTCAGGCGACGAAGCCGGCGGTACCGAAGCGCAGGATGCCGTCACCGTAGACCTGGACCCCGGCCACCGTGGCGGACACGCCGGTGAGGTTCTTCTGCCGGTACAGGTAGATCAGCGGCGCGTCTTCATGCAGCTTCGTGACGATCTGGCCGTACAGGGTCCGGCGCTTGGCCAGGTCCGGCGTGGCGCGAGCGGCGTCGATCAGCGAGTCGAGCGCCGGGTTGCCGTACCCGGAGATGTTCTGCGAACCGAGGCTGCGCACGAAGTTGGCGATGTTGCCGTCCGGGTCGACCCGGCCCGACCAACCGATCCGGAACAGCTGGTACCTGCCGGCATCGGTCTGGTCCAGCGAGGCGGAGAACTCGGTCGGCGCCAGCTCCACCGCGAAGCCGCCCTCGGCCGCCTGGGCCTGGATCGCCTCGCCGAGCCGGCGCTCGTCCGGCGTGTTGGCGAGCACCATGCTGACCTTGACCGGCGTGGTCACCCCGGCGTCGGCGAGCAGCCGCTTGGCGGCCGCGGGGTCGTGCTTGGGGCAGGCCTGCGCGGCGTCCGAGGACAGCGGGCTGGCCGGGCTGATCGGGCCGCAGGCCGGCGCGAACTGGCCTCGGAACACGACCTTGTTGATGGCGTCGCGGTCCAGGCTCAGCTCGAACGCCTGCCGCACCTTGGCGTTCGAGGCGAGCGGGCCGGCGATCGGCGCGGCCAGCGGGCCGGCCGGCTTGCCGACCCCGGCCACGTTGCCGAGGTTGATCGTGATGCCCTGGTAGCCGAGCGACTGCGAGGTCAGCAACCGCAGTTTGGTATCGGCCTTCAGCGCGTCGGCGTCGGTCGGCGCCACGGTGTCGAGCGCCTCCACGTCGCCGGAGCGCAGGTTGTTGAAGCGGGTGGTGGGGTCGGCGATGATCCGGTACACCACCTTGTCGAGGTGCACCTTCGCGGCGTCGTAGTAGTTCGGATCCTTGACGACCTCGATGCGGTCCTGGGCGACGCGGGTGGCGAACTTGAACGGCCCGACGCACACCGGGTTGGTACCGAAGTTGTCCCCGGTCGCCTTCAGCGCCGTCGGAGACATGATCATGCCGGAGCGGTCGGCGAGCACCGCGGTCAACGGTACGAACGGCGTCTTCATCTTGATCGAGACGGTGGCCGGATCGACCACGCCGACCGAGTCCACACTGGATAGTTCGCTGCGGCGACCGGAGCCGGCGAGGGTCATGTGCCGGTCCAGGCTCGTCTTGACAGCCGCGGCGTCCAGCGCGGTACCGTCGGCGAACTTCACGCCCGGCCGGACCTTGATGGTGACGGTCAGCCCGTCGGCGGAGAACTCGGGCAGCGCGGCGGCCAGTTGCGGCACGATCGCCAACTGGGCGTCGACGTCGTAGAGCTTCTCGCAGATGGCATTGAACACGATGCGGCCGACCAACGTACGGGCCAGCGTCGGATCGAGCTTGTCCGGTTCGGACGCCAGCGCGACGCGCAGCGTGCCGCCGTCGCGAACCGGGCGGTCGTCGCCGCTGGCGGCCGGCGCGGGGGATTTCGACGTGATCGAGGAGCAGCCGGCCATCGCGAGACAGAGCGCCACGAGGACGGTGGCCGGGCGGGTCAGCGAGGGAGTGTGCGGCATCGTATGCCTCCGGGAAGTCCGGACCCGAAGGTATCCTGTGCGCAACATAGGGGTCAACGTCCGCATACGGGCCACATCGACGCGGCGGCGCATAGACGACAGCGAACCCGCGTCCGCCTGCCGGAATTGACGGATGTCGACAAAGTGGGTGACCGCCGCGCCGCCCCGACCCCGGTTCCCCGGGCACGGCGACCGGCGTCGGCCCGTATCGAGCGGCCCCCGTTATCCAGCGCGGGCGGCGTGTCGCTGCGTCCAGCGTGGAGTCCCGGCCGCGGCAGCCGGCCCCGTCCGGTGCCCGGCGCGAACCGCGTGCCTGCCGGCGCCCGACGCGAACCGCGTGCCTGCCGGCGCCGGCGGGCCGCCCCGTCGGCGTGGGGTGAGCGGCGGCGGTGCCGGGAGCCGGACCGTGCCGGTGCGGGCGCCCGCCCGTCGACGACCCGGTACCGATGCGCGGTGGTTGGCCGTCACGCAGATCGGAACGTTCGTTTCCCGTGCAGCCTGTCTGCAGGGGGGCGGCTCGCCGGGCGCGCGGCCGGGCACGCCCGGTCGTCGCCGGGCGCCGGGCGTCGGAAGAGGCCCGGCTACGGGCGGCTGACCAGGCCCGGCGCGGACGGTGCCGCCGGCCCCGACATATCGGGGCGGCGCGGCGACGCGGAGTGGCCGTTAATTGCCAACCTGTTGACATATTTACAGGTGCCAATCAATCTATAGAGAGCGCTCTCTCGTCATCCTGTGAAACCTTCCGCCCGCCGACGGCCCGGAGGCCCCGGCGTTCCGTGCCTCGGGCAGCCACCGGCTGCCACGACCGCAACTGTCGCCGCTCGCGCCCCCCGATCCCGCTCGCAAGGAGTAGTCATGGAAGTTCGCACTCCCGCCGTCAGCAGGCGACCGCAGCACTCAAGGAGACAGGGGCGTATCGCCGCCGTGCTCTTCCCGCGACTGCGTCTGCGCGTGGTCGCGACGTACGCCAGCGCCGCCGCGTTGGCCATCGCCGCCGGCCTTTTCGCCGCCTCACCCGCCAACGCCGCCTTCTCCGGGGCCACCCTGCTCAACCGGCTCTCCAACACGTGCCTCGACGTCCAGGGCGGGGTCAGCACGGCCGGTACCCCGGTGATGATCTCCACCTGCAACGGCGCCGCCAGCCAGCGGTTCACCACCACGACGGCCAACCAGGTCCAGGTCACCATCGGCGGCGTCACCAACTGCCTCGACGCCAACGCCAGCGGTACCGCGAACGGCACCAAAGTCATCATCTGGCCGTGCCACGGCGGTACCAACCAGCAGTGGACCCTGGGGGCGGACAACTCGATCCACGGTGTCGCCTCCGGGCGCTGCATCGACATCTTCGCCAACGCC
>JAVHWE010000042.1:0-3315 GCA_032160285.1 Micromonosporaceae bacterium
AGCCGCTGGCCGGCTGCTCCGGCCCCGCCAGCTCGGGATCGGACAATTCGGGCCTCGGCGGATCGGGCCTCCGCCGGCGGGGATCCGGCGGTTCGGAAGGCCGGATATTCGGGTCCAGCAACGGGAACAGGCGGGCGACAACGGCCACGGGGGCGGCGCCGGGCGGTCGGGGCGCCGAGCGGTCGTCGCGCCGGCGGTACTCCGCGAGCAGGTCCCGGATGGCGTTGCCCACCCTGGTCAGCTCGGCCGGCGTCAGGTGGAGCACCTGGCTGAAGGCCTCGTCACAGCGCCAGCGCGGCGGCGCGTCGCCGCGCCCGGCGAGCCACCGTTGGTAACTCTCATCCTCCAGTCCGCGCGCGAGGTCGCCGAGGCCGTCACCTGCCGGTGACGGGGCCGGCGGGTGGGCCAGGCGCCAGGGCCGGATCCGGCCGGATCCGGCCGGTGCCTCGTCGATCAGTCCGTACCGGGCGAGCTGGCGCAGGTGGAACGAGTACAGCCCGGAGCTGCCGCCGAGCTCGCGCGCGGCCTCGGTGGACGTCACCGTGCGGTGGCGGTCGAAAAGCTCCATCAGGGCGGCCCGGACCGGATGGCGCAAGGCCTTCTGCGCCCCGGCGTCACGGCTGCCCTGTCGGGGATCCATTTTGCAAAGTATTGTGCTTTGCAAAGATGACGTCAACGGAGGCGAAGCATGTCCGTCCTGCCTGTCCGCCTGTTCGGGGACCCGGTGCTGACCACACCCGCGGACGAGGTGACGGTCTTCGACCGTCAACTGCGACGACTGGTGAGGGACCTCACCGATACCCTGCACGACGAGGAGGGCGCCGGGCTGGCGGCCCCGCAGCTCGGCGTGAGCCAGCGGGTCTTCGTCTTCCACGTCGGCGACGTGGCGGGTCATCTGGTCAACCCGGTGCTGGACTTCCCGGACGACCTCGAGCAGGACGGTCCCGAGGGGTGCCTGTCGATTCCGGGGCTCTACTTCGATACCAGGCGGCGGCTGAACGTCATCGCGCGGGGCTTCTCGGCGCACGGCGACCCGTTGCAGGTGGTCGGTACCGAGCACCTGGCGCGATGCCTGCAACACGAGACCGACCACCTCGACGGCGTTCTGTTCATCGACCGGCTGGACGCGGAGCGGCGCAAGGCGGCGATGAAGGAGATCCGACGGGCCTCGTGGGCGGGCGGCGGCACGCCGACCGTCAAGATCAGCCCTCACCCGGTCTTCGGCCGCCTCCGGTAGTCGCGTCCGTCACCGGACACCCTGCTGCGCGTCATCCGCCGGGACGGTGGACATGCGGCTCCACGACCGCCGCCGCACCACCGCCGCGACGGGTCGGTTCGGCCGCCGCGAGCAGGCGGCCGCCACCACGGAACTCGATGCCGGTGGCCGCGCCGATCTCCGGCGTACTCGTGAACATGTGCCCGAGCGCACCCAGCGCGGTCGCGTCCGGGCCGGCCAGGAACGCCGGTTCGGCCTGGGCGCCGGCCGCCAGGTTGCGTTCGCTGACCCGCGGCGCGGCGATCGCCGCCGGAAGGGTCAGGCCGAGGTCGAGCCGGCCGACCAGAATCTGCAGCACGGTCGTGATGATCGTGGCGCCGCCCGGTGAACCGACGGCCAGGTACGGCTGGCCGTGCCGGAGCACGATCGTCGGCGCCATCGAGCTGCGCGGACGCTTACCCGGCGCGGGCAGGTTCGGGTCGGGGGCCGGCGCCTGGGTGGACGTGAAGTTGAAGTCCGTCAGCTCGTTGTTGAGCAGGAACCCGCGCCCCGGGACCACGATCGCGCTGCCACCCGTCTGCTCGATGGTCAACGTGTACTCGACGACGTTGCCCCACCGGTCGGCGACGGTCAGGTTCGTGGTGTGCTGGTCGTCACTGGTCACCGCCGCCGACGGGGCCGCCGCGCAGCCGTCGTACGAGCCGTCCGGCACACCCGCCGGGATCGGCCTCGGCAGCGTCGCCGTCGGGCTGATCAGGCAGGCCCGTTCGCCCGCGAACCCGTCGCTGAGCAGCTCGTCGAGGACCGCCCGCGGGGTGCCGTCACCGACGAAACGGTTGCGGTCGGCGAAGCTGAGCGCACTCGCCTCCAGGTACCGGTGCAGGGCCTGGGTCCGGGGCAGCGCGCGCAGCCGCGAGGTCTCCAGGATGTTGAGCGCCTCACCGACGGCGGTACCGCCGCTCGACGGGGTGGCCATGCCGAACACGTCGAGACCGCGGTACCCGGAGTGGGTCGGCGCCGGAAACCGGACCCGGTAGCCGGCGAGATCGGACACGCTCATGCCGCCCGGCCGGATCGGAAACGGCCAGGTGCCGGTCGGCTGGGCCGCCAGCGGTGGTTGGCGCACCGCGTTGACGATCTCGGTGGCCAGTCGACCCCGGTAGAACGCCGCCACACCGTCGCGGGCGAGCAGCCGGTACGTGGCGGCCAGGTCCGGATTGCGGAAGGTCGACCCGACCGCCGGCGCCTGCCCACCCGGCAGGTACAGCGCGCTGGTGGAACTGAACTGCCCGAACGAGTTGACGTTGTTGGGGTCGGCGGCGATCTGGTTGTGGAAGGTCAGGTCGACCGGGAAGCCCCGGTCGGCCACCCGCGCGGCCGGCGCGAGCGAGTCCGCGAGCGACCTGCTGCCCCACCGCCGCAGCGCCTGCTCCCAGGTCAGCAGGGTGCCCGGTACGCCCACCGAAAGGCCACTGACCCGGGCCTCCTGGAACGCGTACGGCTGGCCGGTCGCGGGGTTGACGAACGCGGTCTCGCCCATGCTCGCCGGTGCCGCCTCCCGGCCGTCGATGGTCGACACCGCGTGCCGTCGGGCGTCGTAGTACACGAAGAACCCGCCGCCGCCGATGCCCGACGAGAAGGGCTCGGTCACGCCCAGGGTCGCGGCGGTCGCGATCGCCGCGTCGACCGCGTTGCCGCCGCGGCGCAGTACGTCGAGGCCGACCCGGGTGGCGGTGGCGTCGACGCTCGCAACCGCACCGCCGAACCCGTCGGCCACCGGCCCGACCGGGGTGTCGTAGCCCCCCGATGCCTGCGCCGGCGCGGGCGCGACCGGTGCGGCCAGCGGGATCGACAGGGCAACGGCGGCGAGCAACGTCGCCCGGTGAATACGCATCTGTACTCCTAGGAGATGGACGAGCTTCGCCGGCTTGTTACCCGGACGGTGACCTGAATCACGCTGGGGTCGAGCGTAATCGTTTCGAGTCTGTCTGTCACCGGTCACCCACAGTGGACCACCGCGCCGGAACTCCACAGTGGACGCGACGCCGAACCTGACCGCGCCCGATGTGGCCGGGGTCACAGGGAGGCCGCGTCGGGAA
>JAVHWE010000066.1:0-10430 GCA_032160285.1 Micromonosporaceae bacterium
AAAACGGCACCCGTTATCAAGTGCAACGATCATCATCGCATGATGGCGGTTGGATCAACGCAGGCGGCATTCCGGAACAACCTCGACGACACGGGATCTTCATCCGCCGAAGTGCATCGGCGCCCCCGGCAAGTCGTATGGCGCGAAAAGACGGCGGTTGATCGATGCGTCCCGTATTCCACTAATACGTATTTAGCGGCCTTTGGATGACGAAATCCGCCGCAAGGCCGTGCCACACCGCCCAGGACTCGCGCGAGGCCAATCGTGTCCGCCGCCGCAATCCTCGGTGAGCCGTAGCCCGCGACTGATCCTGTTCGGTGTGTACACGGAGCCGCCGCGGTATGACTGCGATGCGTCGAATCGGTCGAGAGTCTCCGTCAGGCGCCAGGGACGAAAGTGTCCGGTTCGTCGACGTTGACGGTAGACACCCCCACACCGGCGCGCGCGATCACCGCTGTGGCGCGCTGCTCGGTCGGGTTGGACTCGCGATGCACGACATGGGCTGGTACGTGCACGAAGTCGCCCGGGCCGGCATCGACCACCGACCGCCCACCCGGCCCGAACTCCAAGCGCATCGCCCCGCTTACCACGTAGAGGCTGGTTTCGTGCTCGCCGTGATGATGCCAGCCCGATGTCGCCCCAGGCTCGGTGTGCACCAGTCCCGACCACAAGCCCGGTACCGCGATCGCCTGCTCGCGACGCATCCCCGGAGTGGGATCGGACTCGACGAGCCCGTCAGGCGAGATCATCTCGATCGGTCCAGACATGCCACCATCCTGTTCGATTGGCCCCCGCGACAGCAATGCCGGCGGTCAGCCGGCGCACTCTTCTGGATCGTCACGCCTGGCGATCGCGTAAGCCTCCGCTTCCGGCCAATGTGAGTGCGGCCGGGCGTGCGCGTTGTCGGACGGGGCACGGCTGACATCATGTGGTGGTGGAGATCTGGAACAACGCATCGTGCTCAAAGTGCGCCGCCGCGCGCACCACGCTGGATGCGGCGAGGGTGCCCTACCGGCTACGCGCGTACCTCGAGCAGCCGCCGACCGAGGGCGAGCTGGCCGAGGTACTTCGCCGTCTGGATGCTCAACCTTGGGAGATCTGCCGTACCGACGACGCGGCCGCGCGACGGTTGGGCATGCATGAGTGGCCGCGCGATCAGGGCAGTACCGGCCGGTGGATCACCGCGATGGTGGAACACCCCGAGCTGATCCAGCGTCCCATCGTGCTTCTCGACGATGGTGATGCCGTCGTCGCGCGCACGCCGCAGACGCTGGACGAGGTGGTACGACGCTCGGCGCGTCCGTGACGCGTCGCGTGGTGCTCGTGGGTCTGACCATGCCGGCGCGGAATCCACCCCTGGGTACCCGTGTTTGTCCAAGGCGGACACCTGCGCGTTCTCGGGACGGTCACTCGGCTGGGAGTGTTCAGACGTTTCGGGTCGGGAACAGATGGCCCCGTAGGCATCAGCGACACGCCGATAAGCAAACAAGACGCTACCCACTACGTGGGCTGTCAACGTCCAGCCCTTATGGTGGACCGATGGCGTCGGTCAAGCAGATCCAAGTCACCTTCGACTGCGCAGAACCTGAGCGCGTCGCTCGCTTCTGGTGCGAGGTGTTGGGGTACGTCGTACCGCCGCCCCCGGAGGGGTTTGCTACTTGGGACAATTTCGATCGCGCGCTGCCGCCTGAACGTCAGGGTACAGCGTTCGCATGCATTGATCCCTCAGGTGTAGGCCCACGACTGTTCTTCCAGCGCGTTCCCGAAGGCAAGGCCGCCAAGAATCGGCTGCATCTTGACGTGCGGGTCGGTACCGGTCTGGTGGGTGAAGAGCGCCTGGCCGCACTTGAGGCCGAATGCGCACGACTGGTCGCGCTCGGCGCTGTACGCGTGCGACTACTACCTGCCGATGGCGACAACGAGTCGTGCCTCGTGATGCAGGACATCGAGGGCAACGAGTTCTGTCTCGATTGAGTGGCCGCGAACGTGGCACCTTCGCGGTCGACTGGTGCAGTTCGCCATCACCCGGGTCGCCGTCCCGCGGCGCGCTAACGGTCCTGATCAGGACCACCCCTCGGGCTTCGGCGCCACGACCGGATGTACCTGTCAACACCGACCGGACATTGACGCTTCGCGCCCTGAACCCAAGCGGCGACGCGAAGTCATTTTTCAGGCGGCGTCGACAGTGCCGAGTACAGGATCTGAGGGATCCGGGTCAAGGCGCACGACGCCCGAGGCAGGCTCTGGTGCTCGAAACGACGCTACGGTTGTAGGCGCCCGCCTTCGAAGGAGCGCACAGCCATGATTTTCCCGAAGGTTCGGGACCCTCGCTTCATCACGCTTCGTCGCGGAGGGACCCTCACTGAGTCGAATCATCGTCTCCTCGCTCTTTGGGCGGCGTCGTGCGCGGAGCACGTCCTTCACCTGTTCGAATCGGTTCAGCGTGAGGACCCGCGACCACGTGAGGCGATCGCGCACGCCCGCGCCTGGGTGCGTGGTGAGGTCACGATGATGCAGGCTCGTGCGGCGGGCGGGCATGCGATGGGCGCGGCCAGAGACCTGGGTGGGGCAGCACGACATGCGGCGTACGCTGCCGGCCAGGCGGGTGCCGTCGCACACGTCGCCGCGCACGAACTCGGTGCGGCCGCATATGCCATCAAGGCCGCACGTGCTGCTGCGCCGAAAGACGAGAGCGATGCCGCAGGGCGACTCGAGTGCCGATGGCAGCGTGACCACCTCCCGGACGCGATTCGCGAGCTGGTGCTCGACGACCAGCGGTTGCGAAACGACATCTGCTGGTCGGTGTTTGACTGCTGAACATGTTCTGGCGCGCAGCACGGACACCATCGGTGGGAAGGGGTCGACGGGCGCAACGGCGGGCCTGCGCCACGCCTGCCGTGCTGGTCGCCGGCTGTCACGGATGTTGTGGGCGGTGGGGTTGTTCGGCGGTGGGTACGCCGGCGTAGTGCAGACCGGGTAGCAGGTGTTCGCGTTTCATGATGACGCTGTGGGCCGCCACCTGGGTGCCTTCGCCGATGTTGGCGCCGTACAGCGGGACGGTGGCGTCGCCGAGGGTCGAGCGGGCACCGACTCGCACATGGTCGATCTTCAAGACCCGGTCTTCGAACGTGTGGGCCTGGAACATGGCGTTGACAGTCGCCGCGTCGCCGATGTCGAGCATGTCCGGATCCACGACCTGGGCGAAGCCGTCGCCGAGGACGACTCGTTTCCCGATGCGCATCCCCATCCGGCGCAGATACATCGGCAGCAGCAGTGTCCCTTGCAGCGCCGACAGGACGGGACCGGCGATGAAACCCCACGCGACGTAGAGGAAGTCCCAGCGGCTGCACCAGCACGACCACAGCGGGTGGACGCCCGGCTTGACCCGCCCCAACAGCACCCATTTCAACCCGAGCACGATCAGGCACAGCGTCAGCGCGGCAGCCAGGGTGACGGCGGGCGCGCCGATAACCAACGTCGCCCAGAACTCCAGGTGAGTTGCGGTTGTCTCGATGCCGTACGCCCAGCCGACCCCGACCAGCAGCGGCACGATCGGCAGGGTGAAGCGTAGCCATTCCCAGAAGATCCGGTTGATCACGCGGCCGGGCGACGGTTCGTGGGTGAGGCTGCGGTCGACGGTCACGACCTCCCGGCGGGGCAGTTGGAACGCGGGGTGCCCGAACCAGGACGTGTGGGGGGACATGGTGCGTGCGTCGGCGACCGTACAGACACCGACGAGGATGTCCGGCGGGAGGCGCTGTCCGGCGTGGACGACGGCGTGGTTGCCGAGGAACGTATGGCGCCCGAGGCGCAGCTCCGCAAGGGTCACGGTGCCCCGCCGTACCCGCGGGCCACCCAGGTAGATCCCGTCGGCAAGGAAGGTACCGGCGCCGATCTTCACCAACTCGGGAATCACGTCGATGATGGTGCTGATTTCGCAGCCGCGACCGACCGTCATACCGGCCCAGCGTAGCCACACCGGCCAGAACAGGCCGCCGCTGAGCCAGTCGCCGGCCGAACTCACCAGTTCGGTCTTGAGTGACACGCGCACATAGGCCAGACTCCAGGGGCTGATCACCGCCTCACCGACCGTGCCCAGCGCTCTGCAGGCCACCGCTTCGAGCATCACGGTGCCCAGCAACGACAGGCACAACAGCGCCGCGACGGCGGCGAGCTGCGGAAGGTAGGCCAGCGGATGGCTCAAGGCGGCGATGACGCTGCCGTATCCGACGCCGTTCCATTGGAGCACCGCTACCGAGGTCAGCGTGGCGGGCAGCCCCAGCACCACGTTGAGCAGGCCGCGTCCCGCGATGGTGACGACCGCGTGGGCCCTCGGCGACATGGTCGGCCCGCGTGTTGTCAACTCCGGCGGGGCCTGGACCAGTCCTGCCGGAGCGGCGGGCACTCCGTCCCATAGCTCGTCGTCACCGATCACCGCACCGCTGGGCAGCGACGACAGCGCGGAAAGCACCGCGCCGCGCCCGATATAGGTGTCGGGCGCCATCCCGGCCCGCACATCGAGGGTGGACCCGGCCGCGAGAGTCACCGGTCCGACGGTCACATGCCCGTCGGCCAGATCCACCAAGCGGACCTGCGCATCCTGGCTGATCGTCACGTCGTCGCCGATGCACAGCAGGTCCCAGCCGCCGTGGGTCAGGTCGACGCCGCGGTGAATGTGGACCCCCTGGCCGATCCAGGCGCCGAGCGCGCGCAACGCCGACACCTGAAACTCCGTGCCGGCGAGGCTGCGCCACGGCACGATCCGCACCAGCTGACGGACCATCCACATGCGCACGTACCGGCCGCTCCACACGGGTACCCGGGTCGGTGTGTACCGCCCGATCAGGAGTTTCTTGGCCAGCACCGCGATGCCGACGAGCACCGGCGCGGTCAGCGGGCGCAGCAGCGCGGCGACCACCACCAGCAGTACCGGGAGCGCGGCGAGACTGACCCGGCCCGACAGCCAGGGCAGTACCCGCACCAGTATCAGGCAACCGATCGCGGCTGCCGCGAACAGTTCGAGCATCAGCCAGCTCGACTGCGCGACCGTCGCGACCACGACGTTCACCCGCGGACGCGGCGCGATGGCGACCCTCGGGGTGGGGACGGGGGTGGTCGTCGCGGCCGGGCTGGCCGCGGTCACCCGGGTGGCGAGGCCGGCGATCGTGGGTGCCTCGTATACGTCGCGGACCGTCAGCCGGGCGGTGACCGGGTCGGCGCGCAGTTCGGTGATGAGCATCGCCGCCTGCAACGAGCTGCCGCCCAGCGTCGCGAAGAAGTCATCATCGATGCCTGGGGGCCCCAGCTGTGGCAGGACGCGGCGCAGCGCCGCCTCGATGCGGCGGTGCACCGGGTCGGGCGGTGTCGGCGGGTCGTTGGCCGTGCGCTGCGCCGGTACAGCCGGGGCGATCGGGGTCAGCCGTGGCAGGCCGTCACGGTGTAGCTTGCCGCTGGCATTGCGCGGTAGGTCGTCGATCGCGGCGATGAACGCGGGGATCATGTACGCCGGCAGGGAACGCTCCAGTTCGGCCCTTAACACGCGGGTATCCGGCGCCCGGGAGTCGACGGGTACCACGTGGGCGGCGAGTACCTGAGCTGCCCCGTCGCCCTCCACCCGGCACGCCGCCTCGCGCACGCCGGGACAGCGCGCCAGGCACGCCTCAATCGCCTCGAGCTCGATTCGGTAGCCGCGTAGTTTGATCTGCGAGTCCATCCTGCCGTGGTAGACCATGGTCCCGTCGCTACTGGCATGGACGAGGTCGCCGGTGCGGTAGATCCGCCCCAGCCCGGGATGGCACCTGAATTTCTCGGCGGTCAGCTCGGGCTCGTTGTGGTAGCCCAGAGCGAGGCCGGGACCGCCCACGCAGAGTTCTCCCGGTTGGCCTGGCGGTAGCGGGTTCAGATTTTCGTCGAGCACCCAGGCCCGGGCGCCCGGCACCGGCCGGCCGATCGCGATCGGGGCTCCCGCCACGACATCGCCGCGCAGGCAGGTGACGGTGCACTCGGTGGGGCCGTACCCGTTGACCATCCGCCGGCCGGGTGCCCACCGGTCAGCCACGTCAGATGTCAACGCCTCCCCGCCGACATAGAGCAGACGCAGCTCCGGCAATTCGCGCCGCGGGTCGGCGCAGCCGGTCGCCCGCAGCAGCGTCGGCGGCGGGCACAGCACTGTGATCCGTTCACCGCGCAGCCAGCCGACCAGATCCGGGCCGAGCCGGGCCGTCTCGTCGTCGAGGACCACGACGGTTGCCCCGGCCGACAGCGCCATCCAGATTTCCTCGACCGAGGAGTCGTACGCCGGGGATGAACCCTGCGCCACCCGGTCGCCCGGGCCGAGACCGAATTCGCGCAGGTCCGAGCTCACCAGGTTGGATATTCCGCGGTGGGCGATCATTACACCCTTGGGCCGACCCGTCGTCCCCGAGGTGTAGATGAGGTACGCGACGTCGTCGGGCGACGCCACCGGCAAACCCTTGTCGGCGTACGGCCCGAGCGGGCGGTCCATCCGCATAACCGTCCCCGCATACCCGATCCGGGCCGCTCGCGCCGCCCCCGCCGCATCGGTCAACAACATCTGCGCGTGCGAGTCCCGCAATACCTGACGGACGTGTTCGTCGGGGAACGAGGGGTCGACGCAGACGTGCGCCGACCCGGCCCGCAGGACACCGAGCTGCGCCGCGAACAGGTGCACGGTCGTGCGCGGCAGCAGCACCGCCGCGATACCGCGAGCGTCGACCACCCGGCACACCGCCGCGGCGACCAGCCCCGAACGATCCCGCAATTGCGCGTACGACATCGTGGACCGTTCCGGGCGACCGGGTGCGGGCGGCACCTCGACCGCGATCGCCTGCGGCCATCGACGGGCCGACCGCTCGAAAAACCAGCACAGGTCCGTCGGCTGACCGCCAATGACCGGCCGCGCGGCGGCGATCAGCGACACGTGGTCGCCCACGCGATCGGGGGCGGCGGGGACCCACCCGCCACGTTGTCGCCCAGCGTGGCCCTCAGATAGCTGGCGAGTATCGGCTCGAGACGCCGTTGCTGCGCCGGGGCGAGCCACCGAAACCCACGGACGGTACCCTCGCAGCGATCATCGCCGCACCGACAGTCGAACGGCTCCGCCATGTCGTACTCAGTGGTGTTGTAGTTGAACGTGATCTGCTGCCATGGTTCGATGCACGTCAATGCGAACATGTCCCGCCCACAGACGACGGCATTTGGCTCGCAACTGTGATTGGTGAACCGCCAGTAGAAGCGGTCCAGCGTCTCCTCGGTCGCGTACCCGGGTGGAATGTCGATGTGCAGGTCCCAGTCCACCTGGACGGAGTAGCGGGTAGGAGTGTGGGTCGGATCGCCCTCAATCGCGAAAAGCCGGGTTCCGGCGCACACGTGCTCGGTCAAGACGAGTTGGTACTCCGAACGGGCGCGCAACACCGCCGTCGGGCCGTCGGCGCGCACGCCGTCAACGCTGATTGTCACTCGCTTCTCCTCAACTCGACCGTCCATACGAATGCCGCCCACTGATATCGATATCGGTTGCAGCCGTTCAGCACCGGCCGGCTCATTTGGGGCCGATCAGAGGCACAAAAGCTGCCGATCAATAACGGTCGGGGCCGCCCGTCACTGGTTTAGATCCATCGATCCAGACGCAATTTCCGGCCAGCCGCCAACGTACCGAACTGCCGTTGGACAACAAAACCTGGATCGAACACCAGCGCAGGCAGCAGCCGGTATGGCGCACGTTCTCGCCCTAGCCCAAAGCGCCACACAACCGTCGAGCCGGCCGTCGCAGGAACTCTTTCGGAACGCCGATCATCATCATCACCACCCGCAACTCCCTCACTCCATCCACGACACGACCGACCGCTTCGTTGCGCATCCCTACTGCCATCACCATTCAAGCCAGAATCACGGACTGAATATATTCTGCCGAGCTACTGAATGCAGTAGTCCTTGCTGGGAATCTCCTCCGAACAACCTTGGGATGCGATATGTAGCTCATCCAACCGAACGAAAATCTCACCCAGCGTAGAGAACCGAAGTCAAATAGTGACGCGGAAATCGCGGGCACGCGTGGCGGGCCACTCCCAGTGGCAGGGCAACCACAGTGTCCGCAGACGTCGAACGCACGAGAGCCCCGCGACATCACCACGAAACTGGGTTCACCTGTCAAAGTTCTGGTCATCAACGATCCGAAGTAGTACTTTGTTGGTCGCCCCGCCTCGGAGCGACTTTCCAATCGATTCTGGTTGTTCGATAACACTGTGACCCGGGCTCACATCAAGCAGGCTCGACGACGTCGCGCCACCCGGTCGGATGGCCCACGCGGCACCCGGCGATGCGCCTTGTCACCTCACGGTGAGCCGCGGGGACGACGATCACGCGGGGTGAGCCAGCCGCGAACCGGGGCCGGCCCCCGGCTTCGTGGGACATGATCGGCCAGATGCACGACAGCAGGGCGCACGACGTCGGCGGTTACGCCCGACACCCAGATCCGGCGTCGCTGATCTCGGCGATCGACGCGCGGGGTGACCGTGGTGGCCGTGGAAAGCCCAGCCGCCCATGGCGGCGGCATGGATTCCTACCGTCGTGGGCGACGCCCTGCGGTCGCCGCGTCGGCGAGCCGAGGACCGGCTGCCCGTAGTGCATTCCGGCGCCGTAGGCGTCCCGCCGGCATCACGAGGCACGCGCCTCATCAAATGATTTCCACGATGCGGGTGTGGTCCCTGCGTGTCGGCCCGGGTGCGGAGGCAGGTAGGCGCGGCAGAATCGGCCGGTTCGTTGGTCCGGTCACGGCGTCCCGGTGCCCGCCGCGGCGTCGGGGCAGTTCATGTCGGTGCACAGTTGCGGCAGGATCTGGGTGAACGCGGCGGCGGCGAACTGCCAGTTGTGCGCACCGGCGACGGTGAGTTCGCGCGCGGTGATGCCGGCTTTGGTCGCCGCGGCCGCGACGCGGTGGGCGGCGGCGAGGGCCTTGTTGTCGTTAGCGCCGGCGCCGAACCAGGCGGTCACCCGGGAGTAGCGGCGGGCGGCGAGCACCCGCAGCGGGTCATGGGCCTGCTCGGCGGCCACGGATCCGCCGAACAATGCCGTCAGGGTGTGCCGGGGGCCGCCCAGGCTCGGCTTGGTATCCCCGCCGAGATCCACGATGTGTCGATAGATGTCGGGATGGGCCACGACGAGGTCGAGCGCGCAGGTGCCGCCTTCGGAGAATCCGACGATGCCCCATCGGGCCGGGTCGCGGCTGACACGCAGGGTGTGGGTGATGAAGGTCGGCACGTCGACCGTCAGGAACGTTTCGGCGTTGCCTTGCGGCCCGTCGACACATTCACTGTCCCCGATGGTGGAGCCGTTCTGGTCCACCACGACCAGCACCGGCGCGACGCCCCGGTGGGTGGCGGCGTACGCGTCGGCGGTGGACTCGGCGCCGCCGGCCCGGATCCAGTTGATCGGCACACCCGGGGTGCCGGCCAGCAGGATCAGCACGGGCAGGTCGGGGACACTCGCGCGGAAGTAGGCCGGCGGCAGGTACACCGCTCCGGAACGGTGGTGAAAATGAGAGATGGTGCCCGGTACGTCCAGGCCAGCCACGACACCCTTGGTCGGAACAGCCCCGGCTCGGCCGGGACGGCCTAGTCCGTGCAGTGCCTGGAGCACGCCACCGCCGGCCGTTCTGGTATGTCCCAGAAGATCGCCTACCTGCGGCCAAATGCCGTACTCATTGTCGATGAGCATGAGAGCACCCACAGCGGCCAGCGGCACCGCGACAACGGCAGCGCCGCGGCGCGCCCGCGCGAGGGCGCCTCGCCGCGGCTGTCCGGCCGGGGTGCGCAACATCATCGGTAAGCCACCCATCGCCGTGAACGCCATCGCGATCAACAGCCCGAACCATGCCGGGTAGGCGTCGGTGACGGTGTCGGTCAGCCACAGCGTCGCGGCGAGCAGGCCGGTGACGAGCACCGCCGCGCCCAGCAGAACCGGTAGCGCACGCCGCCGCCACCGGCGACCCGCACACAGCCAGGACCCGACCAACCCGCCACCGGCGAGTACCTCGACGACGGTGGCGGCGGCGCCGTTGAGCAGTGGCACCCGGTCCAGCAGACCCGCCGATATCGCGACCGTCAGCAGGCCGGCGCTACCAACAGTGATCGCCGCCGCGGCGATCGTGGCGGCGTTGCGCCACGCCCACGACCGCCCGCGTGTCGCCGGCACGCCGTACACGCGGTCACCCTTTCGGGGAGCGGGCACAACCAGCGGGCAACCGGCCGCCCCATCAACGCCACGGTGCGTCGACCGTGCCAGCATGCGGTCCCCCTCACCTGGTGACCCGGCCGGATCCGGAAACGGCAGACATGGCCGGCCTACACCGGCCAGGATGCTACCGACCCCGGCCGATCAGCGGACCCGGCCGATGGGACAGCAATATCGAA